>JAMCWE010000082.1 GCA_023475265.1 Bacteroidota bacterium | reverse complement strand
CTGGAATGAAAACATTTTCATCAGCAATGGCGAATTATTAAAAACAATCGAAACAAAATATCCAATACCAAAAAGCTATTACCGGAATTAAATATGCAGTAGTCGGAATGATAGCGGCAATTATGTATCAGTACGCAGTGAAAAATGGAAATCATTGGCAAGAATTTGTTTTGTTAGCCATTGGTGCGGCGCTGATAATTTTTTTCAAATTACATCCGGCTTATGTAGTAATCATTGCCGGGATCATTGCTGTATTCATTTTATAATTCTTACAATTATGCAATCAAAAGACAAATTTGGAAGAACTCACGATTACTTAAGAATTTCCCTAACGGATAAGTGTAATCTCAACTGTAGTTATTGTAATCCGGTAATTTCGGAAAGGAACTTAAACAAAGAAGAAATTTTAAGTTACGATGAGCTGTTAAGATTAATCAAAATTTTTGTTGTGAACTTAAGTTATAAGAAAATTCGTTTAACGGGCGGCGAACCGTTAGTAAGAAAAAACATTCTAACATTTTTCGTGGCTCTTCATAAAATTAAAAACGAGTATCCGTTTGAACTTTGTTTAACAACTAACGGCACCTTGCTTGAAGATAAGATTGAAAAGCTTAAGGAATTCGGACTCGATAAAATTAACATCAGCTTAGACTCACTCCAAGCGGAAAGGTTTTATTTTATAACCGGAAAGGATAATCTCCATTCAGTGTTGCGCTCGATTGACAAGGCGGAATCTCTCGGTTTTTCTCCGGTTAAAATTAATACTGTAGTTATGAGAGGAATTAATGATGATGAAGTTATTGATTTTGTGGAGTTCGTTAAGGATAGAAATCTCAACGTGCGCTTTATAGAATTTATGCCCTTCAGCAACAATAGCTGGAATGAAAACATTTTCATCAGCAATGGCGAATTATTAAAAACAATCGAAACAAAATATCGGCTTGAAGAATTAGATTCTTGTAGGGAAAAAGTCGCTAAAGATTTTAGAATTATCGGTCATAAAGGAAAGGTCAGTTTCATCAGTTCAATATCGGATCATTTTTGTCAGTCGTGTAATAGGTTGAGAATTACAGCAAATGGGAATTTAAAGCTTTGCCTCTTTTCTCAGATTGACAGCGAGCTTTCTTTAATATCGTTATTGCGTAATTCATTGTTTTCGGATGAAGCAATTGCATCCAGGATTGCCGTGCACTTGCATAAGAAAAAATATAATCATCCGGATATTGATGAGCTAATTTCATTACAAAACAATAATATGTTAAGCATAGGCGGATGATATGAAAAGACTTTCACACGTAGATAAAAACGGTAAAGCCAATATGGTTGATGTAAGCGGTAAAGAAATATCGTTGCGTACGGCAAAAGCATTCGCGTCTGTAAAAATTTCTAAAATAGTTTTTGAAGCAATCGAGAAAAACTCAATTGAAAAAGGTGATGTGCTTACTGTTGCCAAGATAGCCGGAATACAAGCGGCAAAAAAAACATCGGAGTTGATCCCCCTTTGTCATAACATCTTTATTCTAAAAATAGATGTAGAATTAAAATTAAATAAGACGAGTAGTTCTGTTGAAATAAAATCATTCGCAAAAACTAATTCTGTTACCGGAATAGAAATGGAAGCATTAACAGCCATTTCGGTAGCTGCATTAACTGTGTATGATATGTGCAAAGCTCTCGATAAAAGTATTGAAATAAGAGAAATCAAACTGCTATCTAAAACAGGAGGAAAAAGCGGTGACTTTAGTAGGAAATGAAATTGATAGTTTGTGTGTTGAAAATTCTATTTCAAATAGAAAAGGCAAAGTTGCGGCAATCTCTATAAGCCGTAAAAAAGGAATTCCGAAAACAAATATTAATCATGCAAAATTGGTTGAGGGTTTTGGCATCGAAGGAGATGCACACGCCGGTAACTGGCACAGACAAATAAGTTTTCTTGCATTGGAAAGTATTGACAAAATGCGAGCTAAGGGTTTGCCTAATCTTCGTCCCGGCGCTTTTGCAGAAAACATTACAACCGAATTTATTGATATACCTAATTTGCAAATAGGTTCTAAAATAAAAATTGGCGCTGAAACAGAACTTGAGATTACTCAGATTGGAAAGGAATGCCATTCTAAATGTGCAATATTTTTTACGGTTGGCGATTGCGTTATGCCGCGCGAAGGTATTTTTGCAAAAGTGATTAAATCGGGTGAAATATTTGTCGGAGATGACGTTCAAGTTATTAAGGGTGCTTCTAAAAGCTATTTTTAAAATGAATAGAACACAGATAAAACAGACCTGCCTGCCGGGCAGGTAGGTTCACGCGGATTTTTTTGAAGTTCTTAGAAGCCCCCTTAACTGATATTATAGAAGAGAAAATTTATGCTTAGCTATGCAGAAGCAAATAATATAATTGCAAATGAGATTATGAAAATAAATCTCGAAATAGAAGAGGTAGATTTACTTGATTCCTTAAACAGAATTTTGGCAGAAGATGTTTATGCAGATGTAAATTTGCCGCAGTTTGATAACTCCGCTGTTGATGGTTATGCCGTCAAGTATAATTCAGAAATATTAAAGTGGAAAATCGTTGGAGAGATTACCGCCGGCAATTATAACGAGATTGATGTAGATGAAAATTCCGCAGTGTTAATAATGACGGGAAGTAAAATACCATCTGCTTGCAATACCATAATACCAATTGAAGATGTAACAACCGAAGATGAATTCGTGAAGTTTATAGGGAATACAAAATATAAACCCGGGCAAAATGTAAGAAAGAAAGCCGAAGATATTATTTTAAATGAATTAGCCGTTCAGAGAGGAACTCGCATTCTTCCTCAACTAATTTCACTTTTAGCGGCTTGCGGTAAAAACAAAGTGAAAGTTTTTAGACAGCTTAAGATTGGAGTTTTGGCAACAGGTGATGAGTTAGTTGATATTCATACATCTCCCAAAGAAGATAAGATACGGGCAACTAATCTCTACACACTTCTTGCATTGATTAAACAACTGTATATGATTCCTGTTAACTATGGTTTTGTAAAAGACGGTAAGGATGAAATAAAGATTAGGATTGAATCGGCGCTGAATGACAAGATAGATATATTATTAACAACGGGCGGCGTTTCCGTTGGGAAATTCGACTACGTGAAAGAAGTTATTCAAGAACTCGGAGTTGAAATAAAATTCTGGAAAGCCAACATTAAACCGGGCAAACCGATTGTCTTTGGCGTTTTTGAAAGAGAAGGTAAAAAGAAATTAATCTTCGGACTCCCCGGGAATCCGGTTTCTTCTTTTGTCAACTTTATAATTTTTGCCAGGGATAATATTAAAAAACTATACGGAATGGATGAGCAAAAAGTTAAAGCAAGGTTAATGTCGGAGTTACATAAGAAAGATAACAAACGTCATTTTATCAGAGGATCTATTCAAAAGGATAATGCATCAAATCAATATTCAGTTTCTCTTATCGGTTCACAATCATCCGGCAATATGGTTGGAATGAGCAAAGCAAATTGCCTTATTACTTTTGAGGAAGAGAAAGATAATTTAGCTCATGGAGATTTTGTAGAATGTATAATGATATAACCGGAATAATTCTTTCCGGCGGGAAAAGCTCGCGAATGGGAGAGAATAAATCTTTTCTGAAAATTCAAGACGAAACGATAATAGAGCGGATTGTTAAATTAATGGGATCAATTTTTGATGAAGTGATGATCATAACTAACTCTCCGGATGAATATAAATTTTTAGGGTTACCGCTCAACGAGGACATTTACAAAAACAAAGGCCCGCTTGGCGGAATTCACGCCGGTTTATCAAAATCTAAAACTGAAAGGAATTTTATTATATCTTGTGATATGCCATTGATGACAAATGGAATGATAGAGTATTTAACAGAATATCCTACTAAAAAACTAATTACAATAGCTAAAGCAGATGGATTTGTTCAGTTGTTGTGTGGAGTATATTCTAAAAAGTGTCTTCCTCTGATAGAAATGATTTTTAAGGATTTTGAAGAAGAAACGAGAGACACTGATCAAAAACAACGCAGTTGTAACGTAGATAAATTGACTAAAATGATTGATGCGGAAATTCTTGATGTAGAAAAACGATTCACAAATTATATACCCGGTACATTTTTCAATATGAATAATCAGAAAGAGTATATCCTTATCAAGGATAAATATATTAAACAAAACTTTTAACGCATCTTATATCTCCATTCAAAGTCTTCTAGCTACACTCATAATGAAAAACTACGACTAAAAGAATAAATCAGGACTAGCAAATTTTGATTATTATAAAAAATGATCTGTTTACGGAAAAAGGGGCTCTCAACGATGAGTTTTGAAAAAGGTGATGGTTATGTATCGGTCTAAGTTGATCGTGTTGAAACTGAATGTTGAAGGGCAAGATATTTTAAAGAAAAGAAAATTAGAGCATACTCACAGTTGAATTGTGAGTATGCAAAAAAAATAATTGACACCTTGTAGTATAATTTATTCTTTGCTGGATAATGATTTCATCATAGACTTCAAAGTGTTGAATAATGTTATTGCATTGCCATAAAGTTCTTGATTAGCACTTACCGTTTTAAGCATTATTTCCATATTCATTGTAGAGATAACAGTATTACCATTGTTTTCGTAAATTACCAATTTGCAGGGCATGAAGATTGAAAAGTTGGGATAATCAGTAAGCATAAACGAAACGGTTTTTGCCTGGCAAATTTCGTAAATGAAAACCTTTCTATTTATTGGAAAGCCTTTACTCTCAACAATTTCATGATAGTTATAAGTTTTAAGTAATGCAAATTTATAATTATCGCATGCTTGTTGAACCTTGTTTGCAATTATTTCAATCGGTTGATCGGTTACTATTTGATGAGTAAACATATCAATCATTTTTGTGGGCGAAATAAATGCTTCCATTATTTTATGTAACATAATTATCCTTTTAGAATGTTATTACTTTATCAGATTCGATTGTCCATTGAGTTAGCTCTGCCATTGCGCTGATTTGCGCGCCTTCAATCAATTGAAGATTTTTAATTAAACTATATTTTGCTGTTCATAACCCCCAACATGTGGCCGTAAATAGAAATGCATAAACTTTCCGTGCATTCGGCTCAGGAGGATAAATTGAAGGAGCTAACTTAAAAAACTGTCTACTTTTTGGAAAAGATTAGTAGAGAGGTAAAGAGACATGCTCATTTTTCAATGAAGCTAGCTTTGTAGGATAATTATGTTGGAATGCTAAAGCAAATATCTGCTAAAAATTATATGTTAAAGGTATAATATGAAAAAATGGTCGCTCTAAATGGAGAACGAACCGATACAGTTGTTATTCCTTATTGCAACTTTTTTAAGCGTCAGCGGAATAATCATCATTATATACGCAAGAGATATTGTTGGTATAGCCAACAGATTATTTATTCTAATCCTTATTTTAGTTTTAGGATATCTTGTGTCGCATAGCGTGCATTTCCTTTTTATGTACAACAAGGACGTTACCATTCTTGATATTTCATGTCACTCTTTTTTATTACTTATAATCGTCACATTAACATTTTTTACATGGAACTACCCGAAACCACAACAAATGGGATTAGTTAAGACAATTATCATACTCTTTCCATCATTGCTATTACTAATTCTGCTATGGACCGGCGCTCTAATCAGTGCATCTCACGCACACCATGGAATGTTCGAAGCTCATTATAATAAAATGTATCCTTTTTATTTATTCTGGTATCTGTGTCTAATCCTAACAAATATTTACTGGGTATATAACAAAAGAAGTTCGGAAACAAATCATCAAATCCGTTCTCAGCTATTGTTGTTTCTATTAGGAATGATCATAACAAATTTCACCACATTCATGGTCGGTTTATTTCTGCCGTGGATAGTAGGATTCTATTTCCTCGTTGAGATGAGTCCATTTGCTTTTCTAGTCGGAGTTATTTTATTCACAGCAATTGCTATAGGTAAATACAATATGTTCCCGGCTGCCCTAAATAAAGTGAATAGTTTTACAATAAAGAGAAAAATGTTCTTCAGCTCGTTAATTATTGTTCCCATAATTATTCTTGTAATTCAGATACCTTTAGGCAGGCTCATATTTAATATAGGCACGAGCACAGAATTAACTCGTTATTTTTTCATTAGTTTATTCGTCGGGATAATAGTGAGTATCAGCATTACGTTTATAATTTTACAGGTTATTTCGAATCCATTAAATAGGCTTAAAGAGAGAGTGCTTGATATTGAAAAAGGAAATTATGGCATTCAAATTGAGTACTCTTCCAACGATGAAATTGGAGAGCTTTCGACGGCATTTAATCACATGTCGAAAACGTTAAAAGAGAATTCTGCCGATTTACAAATAAAAGAGAATAGGATTTCGCTATTATTAAGCGCGTTCGAAAATGCTACAGCGGCTATTGCAATCCTTAACTCGAATTACTTAGTCATAGAATCGAATAATAGATTTTGTAATCTTGTTAAAAAAAATAAAAATGATGTCTTAGGGGAACCGATTCTAGAATTACAATTCTCCGATAATGAAAAATATTATAACGATCTAATTGCTTCATTGAGTAAGAATGAGAGGTTTAGCGGAGAATTAGAAACTATTGATTCGGACGGGGAGAGAAAGCATTTGCTAATTTCTGCAACGTATGTTACTATCGGTAATGAGGCATTCTCAGGCTACCTTTTTGTTGAACTTGATATTACCGATAGAAAGAAACTGGAACAGCAATTAGCTCAATCTGAAAAATTGGCTGCGCTTGGACAGATGTCGGCTATATTAGCTCATGAAATAAAAACACCATTGACATCAATAAAGTTAAACACGGATATGCTGAGCGAATCATTGAAGTTGAGCAATGAAGATCAAAGTTCATTCAATATTATTTCGAAAGAAATAAATAGAATGAATAATCTTGTAAAAGAAGTTTTACAGTTCTCAAGACAAATAGACCTAGACTATTCAACTGAAAATATCAGTGATCTTATTGAAAGCATACTGTTAGAAACTCATAATAAGACGGTTCTGAAAAAGATATCGGTAGTGAATAAAGTAGAATCGCAGCAATTAGAAATTGACCCGGGAAAAATTAAACAGGTTTTTTTGAATATGATTGATAATTCGATTGAATCGATGGAAACCGGCGGAGTGATAGAAATATCTACTAAGAAAAATTTAGAAACGAATGAATTATCCATTTTCATTAAAGATAATGGCAACGGAGTATCCGGCGGTGAAAAAATCTTTGAGCCTTTCTTTACAACCAAAACTTCCGGAACCGGTCTGGGATTATCAATCTCACAAAAGATCATTGAGCAGCATAAAGGAGCTCTGAAGTTAATATCATCTAAGCTGGGCGAGACAATATTTGAAATTGTATTACCATTAAACAAGAATTAAGAAGAAATACTATGGAAAAAATTTTAGTAATTGATGATGATGATTCTATTAGACAGACACTTACTAATCTATTAACCCGTCTTAATTATAAAGTTTTATCGGCGCCGGATGGAAGAACGGGTGTTGATATTGCAATGAAGGAACATCCCGATCTTGTGATATCGGATGTAAGGATGCCGCACTTAGGCGGCATTGAAGTATTAGAACAATTACAAAAGCATGATTCTCAAATGCGGGTAATAATCATCACCGCGCATGATGACATGTCAACTACAGTTCAGGCCATGCAAAAAGGCGCATATGATTTTATCGAAAAACCAATTGAGATGGAAAGATTGAAAGTTTCAATCAAGCGTGCTTTGGAAAATAAAAAACTAAGCGAGAGAATCGAAGCAATTATTTCCGATAAAGCAGATTCAAATCGATATCAAAATA
>JAMCWE010000127.1 GCA_023475265.1 Bacteroidota bacterium | reverse complement strand
CGTTCTTGAGTGGAGGTTTTTTGTAATTCCAATTCCATTTCTTTTTGGATTAGTTCCTTGTCGGTACAAATAAAGAACGCAATCTGTAATTTTGCATTCCCGTACTTGCTTCTTTCCTGCCCGTCCGGCAGGCGGGTCATATCCGGAACATTCCAAACAACCCGCCTAGACTCGACGTCTAGTCGAGGTTGGTGTTTCTTAATTGCCCTTAATGGTGTCAGTTTCATTTTATTTTCCTTGTATAAATTATTTTTCGTTTTCGATTAACGGCCAGGACATATTGGACGCAATTTCTTCTGATTTTAAATCACAAATGAATTCCACATCAAATTCCGTCCGAACCGTCCGGATTAACTTCCTTCTCCCTCCCGCTTCGACCGCGAAGCGAGGCGAGTTGGGAGAAGGACCGAGGATGAGGGCAGAATTTTATTGTTCTTATAGAATCGGATTTACCCTCTTTAACCTCCAACCCGTTTATCCTTCCATATACCTTCAGCCATCTGGTAAACTTGGCTTGAGTTAGTTTTTCTAAGTCGGCGTATTCTTTCTTAAAATTATCGTACAACTCTTTTTTATCGTACTCTTTGTTTGCTACTAATCCATCGCTGAACTCATAAAATTCTATCGTTGTCTCATCAATCAATTTCTTCTTATTGATATTCACAAACTCATAGGTAACCAGTCCGCGTTTCAAATAAAATTGCAGACACTCAATCATGAAACAATCAAAGTCATTCCATTCTTCTTCATTCCATCCATCAAAAAAAAGCTTTCCAAAATCATCAACCGGACGATGATTTTTATTGTAGTAATCCGAAAACTCAATTATGAATTGTCTATCAATCGTTGAATCATCAACTCCGCTGATTGAAAAGTTTGTTGAAAGAATAACCTTTGGCGATTCATTGAACGGGAGAAATATTTCTTCTTTGTTCTTTCTCTCAATTGTAATTCCTTCCGTTATTATTGAGAACAATCTATCGAATGGAAATCTTTCTCTGATATCTTCAATTCCAATAATGTTTGTATCCGCCTTCACTCTCTGGAATGCAAAATTCTTAGATGGACTGAAATTCCTTCCATCCTCAATTACAATATTTCGGATATGTGAAATTCCTTTAATCACCAATCCCTTGCCGCTCCGCCCGAAAGCGCCTTCGCTCAACTTCTCATCAATAAAGACAATTGCCTTTGAAATGGATGGGTCTTTGTAAGTATGAAGCAAATATCCAATTCCGCTTTTTAGTGCTTCAAACCTTTTCTGATTTCCTCTGCAGATATTAAAAAGTAAGTCCTCAAACATTGACCGTCTTTCTGTTTGAATGTAATTCCGTTTTATGATTTGTTTTTTCCAGATATGCTTTTCGAGTTTCTTGTAATTATTGAAATGGACATTATTTTTTGTAATCTCAACAAATCCATTTTTGAAATAGAAATATCCATTCTCTTTTGTGTCTTTGTTGAATTCAATAATTCGGGTGATTAGAAATTCAAGAAATTGAGTTGTGAATAATTGATTAACAGATTTAATAACCGCATCTATAACATTTGTTCGATTAGTTCCATCAAATTCATCTACAGGAAGTCGGTCGAGATAATTCATCACAAATTCTTTTACATCAATTGAATCAATTTCTTCAACAATGTTATTCTCAATTCGCACGAAGAAATAGTTATTCTCAATTTTGTATTTACAGAATCCCTCGCTTTCCAAAAATCTTTTATAACGGGTTCTATTAATTTTTACTTTACCGCCGTCATCAACATACCAGAACTTAATCATCGGCTTTTTCCATCCGTAAGTTTCTGCAACGTGATAAATCGTTCCGAGTGAAACTCTCCCATCATAATCTTTGACAAGTTGCTTAAACTTCTTTCTTAGTTCCGTATCAGTATCATTGTAGTGCGGGTTCTTCAAGCTCATTTCAATAAAATATTTTTCACCATCTGGACCTAAAGGAACTAACGCAAAACCGATTCTATACCATTCCTCATAACTTCCTGCTGGCAAATGCTCACCAAGATGATTCAATGCACTTTCCAGCCGTTCTTTATCATAAGTAATCTTTTCATTTTTTTTTATTTCTTCTGGTTTCTGATTTCTAACTTCTGATTTCTCGTTGTTCATCACACAATATTTCTCAAGTACACTGATAAGCTTTTCTGTATCAACGAAAACCGGAAGTTCCTTTGGTTCATCATAATAGAAATTATAAACACCGCCGCTTTCATGATGCGAAGGTGGAAACACAGTTTGACAATTCTTCCATCTCAATTCAATGTGTTTACAAAATCCCTTCTCTTTCATTTGCAGTTTATAAACTGCTTTTTCTCCACCAAGTTTTTCAAAAAGATCACTTGTTTTTTTTCCCTCTCCTTTTGGGCAATGCTGTCAACTTAAGCATTGCCGAGAGAGGTACGAGGGTAATTTTGTTAAATAACTTTCTTTTTATTTATAGGATACTTCAGATTTCCTTTTTTTCTTCGTGGATATTTTCTGTTTCTTCTAACCGGGATTTTGTACTTCTTTGCCATCATTACTAATTCATCATATTCTTTTTCCCAGCTAGTGTTTTCTTCATCGAGCATTTTATAAATTCTATTTTTCATCAAGCCATATGTTACTGCTCGGTTAGATTTATATTCAGCGTATTTCAGCTTAGGATTCTCTTTTACTTCTTTTTCTATTTGTTCTTCTGCTTCCGTTAATATCATTGAGTGTATGTTGCCTACCAGTACTCGGCTGTGATAATCTTGAAGTATTGATTCGACAGTTTTACCGCTGAAGTTTTCTACTTCAATTACATTCTTCTGAAAATCATAATATACTTCTTGATTCCAACGTTGACTGTATATTTCTTTGAAATCTTCTTGGCTAAATTTTTCCTTGTCTGTCAACGATGTTATTAGATATTCTTTTACTCCATTACTCAACTCTATTCTTAATATTCGCACCTTTATTGTCTCGGCTATTCCTTGGCTCAACAATTTCTTTACTCCTTCATTTTCGCTCCGCTTATTGCCTTCTCTTAACGATATCTCTATTATTATATCATCCTCTTGGCTACTTATTAATTGACCGGTTTCCTTTAGAAATTGTTCTCCATTATAGCGTATTACAAAGAAGCCCATAAAACATATAAAGGATATCGACTATTGGGAATAGACGGTAGCAAAATAGAACTGCCCCATGAAAAAAGTATAGGCGAATATTTTGGTAAAGCAAATAAAAACGAAGAGATGATAAATATCTCTTGGTCGATGCTATTGTATGATTTGCAGAATAAACAAGTAGTGGATGCAAAGTTAAACCAATACGGACAGTCCGAGCGACGCTATGCGATAGACCAATTAAGGTCGTTGAAAGCCAAGGGCAAGCAAGGTCAAGATATAATAGTAGCCGACCGGGGATTTCCATCATTGGAGTTATTTGTAGAACTGCGAGAAATGGGTTATGACTATGTAATACGCTATAATGGAGAACAATTTCTAAAGGAAACCGGTCAATTAATAAGTAGCCAAGAGGATGATATAATAATAGAGATATCGTTAAGAGAAGGCAATAAGCGGAGCGAAAATGAAGGAGTAAAGAAATTGTTGAGCCAAGGAATAGCCGAGACAATAAAGGTGCGAATATTAAGAATAGAGTTGAGTAATGGAGTAAAAGAATATCTAATAACATCGTTGACAGACAAGGAAAAATTTAGCCAAGAAGATTTCAAAGAAATATACAGTCAACGTTGGAATCAAGAAGTATATTATGATTTTCAGAAGAATGTAATTGAAGTAGAAAACTTCAGCGGTAAAACTGTCGAATCAATACTTCAAGATTATCACAGCCGAGTACTGGTAGGCAACATACACTCAATGATATTAACGGAAGCAGAAGAACAAATAGAAAAAGAAGTAAAAGAGAATCCTAAGCTGAAATACGCTGAATATAAATCTAACCGAGCAGTAACATATGGCTTGATGAAAAATAGAATTTATAAAATGCTCGATGAAGAAAACACTAGCTGGGAAAAAGAATATGATGAATTAGTAATGATGGCAAAGAAGTACAAAATCCCGGTTAGAAGAAACAGAAAATATCCACGAAGAAAAAAAGGAAATCTGAAGTATCCTATAAATAAAAAGAAAGTTATTTAACAAAATTACCCTCGTACCTCTCTCGGCAATGCTTAAGTTGACAGCATTGCCCCAAAGGGGAGACTTTTAAGTAATGGAAAGGATTTCGTATTTGCCAAGTCCGAAAGTGTAGTATTTACCAACATGAAGAACTTCGCCGAGTGCGATCATATTTAAGAACGGCTCAAGATTTCCTTCAAACATTACGTCTCCCACAAATCCACCGTACTTCATAATATCCTTCTCGTTCCCTTCTTCTTTATTTATTCTTGTATAGCGTTCAAGGTCTTGCCATATAAGATTAGAGTAAAGCAGTTTTACTTTACGTGCTTCGGTCTCAAGATCTTTATGTGAATATTCAATTAATGTATTTTCTTTGCAATAAATCTCTTGCAGACTAAATAAGCGGTTATAAAGACGAATTATAAATGTTAAGAAATCATCTTGTTTGTTTAGAAGCTGTCTTTCGTGATTAATTTCGAGACGTGTAGGAGTTAAAAAATTTATACGGATTTTATATGTTGATCTCAAAGGCAGTAAATCTACAACAGTTTTCGGTTTGAAATTGGTTGAAAGATATTTCGTTTTGTGAGTGTAGATTGATCTACCGCTGCATTTGACAGATGTAATAAAAAATTTTCCCCTTTTACCTTCTTCTGTTATTTTTCCTATTCCGAATCTTTCACCAAGCCGTTCAAAAACAATAATGAAGTAGGGCAGATATTCAATAGCCCAGCCAATTAATATCAAATTAAAAGTGAACTGATCTCCTTTGGTATATTTTCTTTGATTCGTCATCGGCGGCTCAATTACAAAAGGACGCGGCGCTGTAGCAGCGATATTCAACCGTTGACTGGTTTCTGCGTCAATATTCGAATTGAATATTTTATGATAACTGCAATTTTTATTTACGATACATTTGTAACAGTCATTTTCTTCCGGGTTAATGCATACAAGCCGTTTGAAAGATTTGCCGAATCCACCGCGGAAGGTAGCGCCCTTATACTCAGAGATGAAAATATCTTCCGTAACTTCAGCCGTAAATTGAAACGCTGAGAAGTAAAGTTTATCGAGGGAGTCTATTTTTAATTCTTCGTTCTGCATTCTTAGTTCTGCCTGTGTATAACCAGAATTCTTCCCGCATAAAAGTTTTATTCATCAAATTTAATTAGCGCAGCGCCGTAGTTTTGAGATTCAAGATTAGCATTACAGTTCTTAAAGTACTCAAACCAGAAATTTTTTATATTATTATATCGTTCGGAATCCTTAGCAGTAGCACCAGCAACATAGATCTTTACACCCGAAATATTAGGAAGAAGATTATCTTTCTTCTCACGGTTTATAATCTGATTAATTCTTTGAGATGATAAATTCTCACGTTCAAAGTTGTAATGCTTCGAATCTTCGATCATATCGGAAAAAACTACAAGTATTTTTCTCGGCTGAGGAAAAGATTTAAACACTCTTTCGGCAACCTGAAGTGAGCCCATAATTTCTGTAAATAATATTTTCCGTTTTGGTTTGAATAAAATTGAATCTGCTACAGTAAGAATTGAATCCCTTTTAACATTTAGAATGGAATCTGACTGCTCCTTAGCTTTACGTTTGAAAATTTCCGTATCAGTTTTACTATTGATTACAGGGAATTCATATTCAACAGATAGATTCAACTCGGAAACAGATTTCTCTGTGATGAGAGCTGCTTCAATGGCATCACCTACTTGCATTCTATCTAAAACAAATTTAAATCTATTTAAATATGTCTTTCTTATCTCCGGTGTATTAGTCGTTTCCGAAAGGTCAAATAAAACGCAAACAATCTTGTTTGGCTTTTCAGGTGTTCCTTTCCCATTACAGGAAAGAAATAAAAGGAAAAGAATAAACGGTAAAGTAAATTTTATTGTTTTCATATTTTAATTTCCTTAGCAATAACTTCATCGGAAGTGCTTTCCATCTTTTCGCAATTCCAGTCCAATATTTTTAATGAATTGGGTATTTCCGGTGCATTATGAGGTTTCTTAAAACACTCTGGTACATCCTTGCGATTAGCTAAATTAGTTGCACGGTAAGATGAAATTAACCATTCAATTCTTTCTTTTATAGAGTTCGCTTCCTGGAATAATTTTTCATGTGTTTTAGCTCTTTTATGTTTTATATTTTCAAACTTTTGTGATGCAGAAGCCAGTTCCTTAGCAGCTTTATTTACTTCATCTTTGTCATTCTCAAAAGCTCTGAGAGAATCTTTGTATCTCTTTTTAGCTTGCTTGTAGCTTTTATGTTGAGGATGATTTCCTTCGTGGGATATTACAGCAGCAATAACAAAAAGAGCAATATTTATTATAATAAAGACAATCGTTGCTTCAGTTGCTGTTACCTCAACACCAAGAATTTTAGAAATCCCTAACGCTTCGAAATATTTGCTTCTGAAGAATGATAATCCACCAATTAAGATTAATACAACAGTCGGAGTTGCAATCAGCCATAAAACATCTGTCCGGCTTTTAGTTATTTGCTGTAATGATTTTCCAAAAAAATGAGCTCCTAATGGAATCACAATACACATACCAAATGCAGCTATATAAGTTTCCATCTGCCCTTGTCCTAAAATTTGTAGGACTAAACTATTAATGAAAAATTCAGAAATTCCTATCAAGATCAGCCACATGATTGCCCAAGAAGGATTTAATGAAGGGGGTTGAAATTCATGAAATTTCTTTTTTGCTTCTTCAAATTCAGCGGCACTTTGCGTGGCTTCAGCTCTTTCCTGGTTCCAGACATACCCGGCGTTTTGAACATGCTTTTCCTCTTCACAATATTCAGGCTTCAATTTAATATCCAACTCCTTCCATTTTTCAGCTATTTCTGCAATCAAACCCTCGCCTAATTGGAACAATTCTTTTTCATATTGAGCTTCAATAGTCTGATCCGTTTTAGGCTCTTGCGATTTTGTTTCACGGGCAAAAGGCCAAAAACGCCATTTCCAATCTCTTGCATCTTTTTTCGCTCTTCTTACAACACTGCGGTATGTGTAAATTTTTCTCATGAAACCTCCAAATTATTAAAATTTCTTTTTGTTGGTCATTCCTTGAAATGACCGTAGCCAACGTTGCGTTTGGCGCATATTCCAAATTCAATTAATATTTTCTTAAACACATTGCCAATTTTTTCAGGTATAAGATGAATGCTATCTCTGTTATAATCATTTATTCTGAATTGAAATTCAAAAGTTACTTCCGCCGGGACTTTTATAAATTTTAAGGGAATTGGTTCTTTGAAAATATCTTTAGGATGGGGAGTGATAGCATCTTCAACTAAAATTCTTTGGGAGATTTTGTATTTTAACTTAGCAGCAACAACTTGAAATTGTTTTTTTGCCTCATCATACTCATCTTTACTTTTATTATCTTTTTCTCTCTTAACAGGGAAAGCATGAAAGAAAACATTATCGTTTTTGAAGAATATTTCCTCCCAATTTTCCAGCAAATATTCTTTACTAACTTTATCATTCTCTTTACGAACCAAATCATAAACGTAATCAAGTTTAGCGGTTCTATCTTTGCCGGGCATTGGGAAAACATTCTTTAAAACTCCTTTAACAGAACTCCCCGGAATAATTGGTATGCCAAGAGTGTGATCAAAGAAAAACCCAAGCTGGTAATCCGAATCTTCACCTTCGCTTTTAATAGCATAATGTGAATAACCGGCTCCTATCAACATTCCCGGATAAACAGTC
>JAMCWE010000264.1 GCA_023475265.1 Bacteroidota bacterium | reverse complement strand
ACAACAGGTATTAACTATTATGCTGTTTCTAACAAAGGAAACCTGCTTTGGCAAATGCCTCTAAATGGTTACCAGGTTGATAATACTTCTTCGTTTGGTGCAGACGGTACTTTATATATTGCTTTACACAGCGGTTCCATCGATTCTAATTATACTTTAATTGCAATAAGGGATAGTACATTCACTTCGTTATCAGAATTTATTTCTCAACCTGAAAATTTTTCACTTTTGCAGAACTACCCGAATCCATTCAATCCATCCACAACAATTTCTTATAAACTAAAAGAAACTGGTCGTGTAGTATTAACCGTATTCGATATAATGGGAAGAGAAGTTGCACAGCTTGTCAATGGAATGCAATCTTCTGGTGAGCATTCTGTCAGCTTTGACGGAACTAATTTACCAAGCGGTATGTACATTTACCAATTAAAAACCAATGGATATATTTCTTCAAGAAAAATGCTGCTGCTTAAGTGAGAAATAAGATACTCAACGTTTCTGAAACGTTGGGTATCTGCAATAATTAAAATAGCTTCATATTTTGGTTCGTCCGCAAGTAATATAAGTCCTCACGCTTCTAATTTTAGACCGTCCGCATTAGATATTTGTGCGTCAGTATCATAAAAAAGCTATTTCGCAATGGATAAAAGTCCTTAAGTTTAGGATTTGAGTCCATCCGCAGATTATAAAAGTGCGTATGCATCACATAATAGTCCATTAGTTATTTGTTTTAGTCCGGCAGTTGTTGGATTTAGTTCGTCCGCATTTTATAAAAGTGAGACATCATCACAAAATAGTCCGGTAACTAAACATATTAACACGGCGGTTTTCAATCTGAACTTATTAGAAAATTTAAATGAGCTGATACGAATGAATGATCTCTTATCAATTAAACAATTTGACAATTTAGCAATTTAACTTTACCATTTCCAAAACTGTCTTGATTTTATAGCGTGCTAAGGATAAGTTTGAACAATGATTTTCTTAAACCCTGCTGTATTATTTGGGCTTTTAGCCGCGTCAATTCCGGTTTTAATTCATCTGTTGAATTTAAGGAAGCTGAAACGTATTGAATTCAGTACCCTCGCTTTTCTTAAAGAGCTTCAGAAGAATAAAATCCGGAAGATAAAGCTGAAACAATGGCTGCTGCTTGCCCTGCGCATTTTGTTAATCCTTTTTCTTGTAACTGCTTTTGCGCGTCCCACGCTAAAAGGAGTTGCAATCGGAGGGACTACATCGGCGGCAAAAACCACTGCGGTGTTTATTCTAGATAATACTCCAAGTATGTCCGTTGTTGATGCGAAAGGTTCTTATCTCAACCAGGCTAAAGCAGTGATTAAAGAGCTGCTTAGCCAGCTTCAGGAAGGCGATGATGCAGCGCTCGTTTTGGTTTCAGATCAGAGTAAAGATGAAATTAAAACCACAACTAACTTGGCGGACTTTCAAAAGCAGATTGATGAAGTTAAAATTTCGGATGCAAGCGGTTACTTAAACAGCGCAATAATTAAAGCCGCAAAAATTGTTTCGCAGTCTCAAAACTTTAATAAGGAAATTTATATCCTTTCAGATTTCCAGCAAGGAAGGTTAGCTGATAAAGGCTCTCTCTCCGATCTCAGTCAATTGCTTAATGATAAAGTAAGAATTTATTCTTTTGATTTTACCGGTAAAGATGCATTCAACATCGGCATAGATAATTTGAAGTTGAACACTCAAATATTCGAAATAAATAAGCCGGTTGATTTTGCCGCAACAGTAACGAATTATTCTTCGCAGTCTGTCAATAATCTTGTTGTTTCACTTTTTGTAAATGGCGAAAGAAGCGCACAGCAGAGCGTTTCATTAAATGCCGGAGAAAGTAAAATCGTTTCAATGGAAGCGCCCGTTAACGCTTCCGGTTATGTTGATGCTTTTACAGAAATTGAAGATGATGATATTTTGCAGGACAATAAAAAATTTGTAGATTTTTATATTCCCAAAGAAATTCCGGTTCTTATTCTTACTGATGATCCTTCCGATTCACGTTTTATAAATTTTGCTTTAACTGCCGCAAGCTCTTCTAATGGGCAGGAAAGCGATGGCGGCTCATTAAAAATTACTCAAAGAAATTTATCGGAAGCCGGAAGCATAAATTTATCTCAGTACGATGTTATTGCAATCATCGGATCGGAAAATCTTTCCGGTGGATTAGATCGATTGAATGCTTTTGTAGATAACGGAGGCAGCGTTCTACTTATGCCCGGCTCCAAATCTACTTTACAAAGTTATCAGAAAATTACAAGCAGATTGAACATACCTTCACCAATTGCCGCTGTAGGAAATGCTAATTCAACATCCAACAATTTTAAGTTTGATAAGATTGATTTCAACCATCCGGTTTTCCAGGATATTTTTACTAACAAAGAAAAGAAGAATGTCGAGTCGCCTTCGATTTATTATTACTTCAAAATAAATCCGCAAGGCAAAGGTGAAAATATTATTTCTCTCGCTGATGGTTCATCTTTCTTAAGCGAATATAAAACCGGTAAAGGAAAAATATTTCTGTTTAACACCGCGCCAATATTAAGCTGGGGCAGTTTCCCGGTTAAAAGTATCTTCGCGCCGTTGATGAATAAATCTATTTATTATCTTGCATCAAAAGATCAATCGGGAAATGATTATTTAGCCGGCAGCACTGTTCTTATTGATCTGAAGAATAATACTTCACCTCAAATTAAAATTGTACGGCCTGATAAATCCGAAGATTTTGTCAATCTTCAGGACCAGCCTGATAAAAATTATTATGAATATAAAAAGACTGATCTTGCCGGCAACTATAAAGTTTTCTCAGGCTCAGGAACTTCTGCTGGACAAACAGGTTTAATTAATGAATTCTCAGTAAATGTCGATCCGCTTGAATCAGTTACAAAATATATTTCTACAAATGAATTTGAAAACTATTTGAAACAAATTAATTTCAAAGGCAAGTACATTAAAGTGGATAAGAACGAAGATCCCGCAAAGATTGTTCTTCAATCTAGGTTCGGTTCGGAATTATGGCGGTACTTTTTGCTTATTGCAATTATCCTGGCGATTGTAGAAATGACAGTTGCAAGAAATGCCAAGAAGGAATTGATTGAAGCCACCAAATAGTCTATAACTATTTTCGTAACACAGACTCTATTTCATATGACAAAAGTGTTTCAGAACTATTTTAGTTCTTTCAATATCCACGTCCTTCAGGACGTGGATATAAATTGAAGGTAAAAAATTGGCTTTAGTCACAATTAATAGATTTGTTTTCCTAATGCCATGGGTGTCTGTACCTAATTTGATCGATTGGATATTGTCATAGTTTTTAATTAATTATAAACAGGTAAAAGAAAAGATTTAAGAGAATGATAGTTATACCAAGAAGGATTACTGAACGCGCAATTTTAGTTGCTCTAAACACAAGAGAAATCAGCAGGGAATTAGTCGAAGAACATCTTTCCGAACTTGAAGAGCTTGCAGTTACCGCCGGTGCTGAAACAATTCTAAAAATTATTCAAGAGAAATATGCAATTGATCCGGCGTTTTACATTGGCAAAGGGAAAGCTGAGGAGTTAGTTAATCTTGCTGAAGAGAATGATATAAATCTTATAATATTTGATGATGACCTTTCACCGGTTCAAGTAAGAAATCTTGAAAGATTAATTAACAAAAAAATTATTGATCGCAGCGGACTCATCCTTGACATTTTTGCCTCTCGAGCAAAAACTAAAGAAGCAAAAACTCAAGTCGAGCTTGCACAGCTTCAATATTTATTGCCGCGATTAACACGCGCATGGACGCATCTTTCCAAGCAGTACGGCGGCATCGGAACTAAAGGTCCCGGCGAAACACAAATTGAAACCGACCGAAGAATTATTAGAACCAGAATTAGTCTGCTTAAAGAAAAACTTGAAAAGATCGAATCGCAAAGAATAACTCAAAGCCAGGGAAGAAAAGACTTAACAAGAATTTCCTTAGTTGGATATACAAATGCCGGCAAATCAACACTATTTAATTTACTGGCAAGCGCAAATGTCTTTGCTGAAGATAAACTTTTCGCAACGCTTGATTCAACAACACGTGCATTTGAAATCGACAATGGTGAAAAACTTCTACTAAGCGATACTGTTGGATTTATCCGCAAGCTTCCTACGCATTTAGTCGCATCTTTCAAGAGCACATTGAATGAAGTAAGGGATGCGGATATCATTCTTCATGTTATCGATCTTTCTCATCCGTTCTATGAAGACCACATTCAAGTTGTTGATCAAACCTTAAAAGAATTGGGTTGTGAAAATAAAAATACAATTAAGATTTTCAATAAGGTTGACTTGGTTACCGATAAAAATAAAATTCATTTTGTCAGCAACAAATATGAAAACAGCGTTATAATCTCTGCGCAAAGAGGAATTAATATTTCCAGGTTGAAAGAAAAACTAACTGAGGTAATTGAAGCATCTTTTGTCGAAGTTAAAGTTGCTTTAGGTCTTGCAGATTCTAAAAAGGCGGCAGCAATTCATTCATTGGCTAAGGTGCTTTCTACAAAGTATGATAATAAATCTATACATATTATTTACCGTGCAAGAAAAGAAAATTCTGATAAAATAAGAAAAATAATTTATGGCGAATAAAATAGTTATTGACGGCTCATCTCTAACCTTAGAGCAAATCGAATATTTCCTTCAAGAAAATCCTGACATAATTATTTCAAAAGAATCCATCTCCAGGATAAAAAAATCAAGAGCACTCGTTGAAAAATGGGTGGACAGCGACGAATCGATCTACGGCGTTACTACCGGATTCGGAGAATTTTCCAATGTAAGAATTTCTAAAGAAAATATTAGACAGCTTCAAGAGAATTTAATTCTCAGTCATGCTGTTGGCTGCGGCGAAAATCTTCCACCGTTTATCGTTAAGATAATGATGCTTCTTAGACTAAACGCCCTTGCCCGTGGATATTCCGGTGTTCGGCTTGAAACATTGGAACTCCTCATCAACATGATTAAACAAAATATTATTCCTGTTGTTCCGTCTCAAGGTTCTGTTGGCTCTAGCGGCGATCTTGTTCAGCTTTCTCATTTGGTTCTTGCAATGATCGGCAAGGGAAGAGTACAATTAATTAAAAATATTATGGATGAGGATTCATCCAGTTCCAAAATAATTCCGGCTAAAACCGGGTTAAAAAAGTTTGCCTTATCACCAATTGTCCTTGAAGCTAAAGAAGGTTTGGCTCTTATCAACGGAACACAGATGATGACTTCTTTCGCTGCCTATATTTCCATCCGGGCACAAAAATTAAATAAGCTTGCCGACTTAAGCGCTTCATTAACTCACGAAGCTCTTCGTTCTACTGATAAAGCTTTTGATCTGAAGATACATGAGCTTCGTCCGTTTCCAGGTCAAATTACAACGGCAAAAAATGTTCTAGCATTGATTAAAGATAGTCAGATAAGAAAATCTCACTTGAGAGGCGATGTCCGCGTTCAGGATGCATATTCAATAAGATGTGTCCCGCAAATTCACGGCGCTTCTCGTGATGCGATTGATTATGTCTGCTCTCGTGTTAAGATTGAAATAAATTCTGTTAATGATAATCCGATTATTTTCCCTGAAACTGAAGAACATATCGAAGGCGGAAACTTCCACGGGCAATCTATGGCGCTTGCTATGGACTTTATGAGCATCGCTTTATCAGAGCTTGCTAATGTTTCCGAAAGAAGAACCGAAAGAATGGTGAACGGCGCCTTAAGCGGCCTGCCGAGATTTCTTACTAACAACGGCGGATTAAATTCCGGTTTGATGATTGCTCAATACACTGCTGCAAGTCTTGTATCTGAAAATAAAGTTCTCTCACATCCGGCAAGCGTTGATTCGATTCCAACTTCTGCAAATCAAGAAGACCACAATTCAATGGGGTCAATCGCTGCGCAGAAATGTTTCCGTATTATGCATAATCTGGAAAATGTTTTAGCTATTGAATTGATGACTGCTGCTCAAGCAATCGAATTCTTAAAACCATTCAAGCCAGGCAAAGGAACGTCTGTTGCTTACAATGAAATTAGAAAAGTTGTAAAACCGTTGAATGGTGACAGACTTTTATACGAAGATGTAAAAAAAGTTGCAGCTTTGATAAAGAATAATTCATTGCTAAATGCTGTTGAAAAATTAGTAAAACTTAATTAAAAGTTATTAGTGTCTTTGTGACAAGAATTTTTCTTCACACTGGCACATAAACTCAAAAAAGAAAAAAACATGGAAATATTATTTTTAATTATAGGAATTTTGCTCGGCGCCGTTACGGTTTGGATGATATTAAAATCTAAGCTTGAAGCAGCAAAGGGAATTCCGCCGGAAGAAGCTGAGGCATTAAAAGCTCAAATTAACAATCTCAATGTTGAGTTAAGCAAATCTGAAGTAAAGAATAAGCTAATTGAGGAAAATCTTAAACAAGCTTCGAATGAATTAAATTCAGAGCGGGCTAAAGTGCTTCAATTGTCTTCTGAGCTTTCTTCACTTAAGTCTGATTACAGCAATCTGCAAAATAAATTAGACGAACAGAAATCTGAACTTGAAAAACTTCAAGAAAAATTCACAAAGGAATTTGAGAACCTTGCAAACAAAATTTTAGATGAGAAGAGCACAAAGTTTACTCAGCAGAATAAAGATAATCTCGACCAAATTCTTAAGCCGCTTAACGATAAAATAAAGGACTTTGAGAAAAAAGTTGATGATGTTTATGTTGCTGATTCAAAGGAAAGAGCAGGGCTTATCCAGCAGATTAAAACATTACATGAGCTTAATCAGCAGATGAGCAAAGATGCGGCGAATCTTACAAATGCACTTAAAGGTCAAACTAAAACTCAAGGCAATTGGGGTGAGTTTATACTTGAAAGTATTTTGGAAAAATCCGGATTGGTTAAAGGAAGAGAATATCTCGTTCAAGAAAGTATGACAACTGAAAGCGGCAAAAGATTTCAACCGGATGTGCTGGTAAATTTGCCTGAAAATAAAACCATTGTAATAGATTCTAAAGTTACACTTGTAGCTTATGAAAAATATTGTTCGGGTGAAGATGAGAATGAAAGATCTTCAGCATTGCGTGAACATATCTTATCGATAAAAAATCATATAAAAAATTTAAGCTCAAAAAACTATCAGCAGCTTTATCAAATACAAAGCTTGGACTTTGTATTGATGTTCCTTCCTGTCGAGCCCGCCTTCAGTTTAGCAGTACAATATGAAGCCGGTATTTTTAACGAGGCTTTTGAAAAAAATATTGTTATTGTTAGTCCATCTACTTTGCTTGCTACATTAAGAACGATAGCCAGCATCTGGCGCCAGGAAAATCAGAATAAGAATGCACTCGAAATTGCCCGGCAAAGCGGCGCACTGTATGATAAGTTTGTTGGCTTTGTCGATGACTTAATAAATGTCGGTAATAAAATTGATGCTGCCAAAGGAAGCTACTCCGACGCTATGAAAAAGCTTCATGAGGGAAGCGGTAATTTAGTTTCCAGGGCAGAGAAGATAAAAATTCTCGGAGCCAAAACAACTAAATCTTTACCCAAACCCTTGCTTGATAGAACGGATAATGATGAAGAAGCGCAGGATCTTTTAAGCTAATTCTAGATTCTAAAAAACGATTTACTAGCTTCCCATCTTAATAATTTCGTCCCACTCTTCTTTTTCTACTGGCATTACAGAAAGCCGGTTTCCTCTTTGGACAAGTCTCATGTTTTTCAGTTTTGGATTGCCCTTAATATCTTGGAGTGTAACTGGCTTTTTGAATTTCTTAACAAGTTTAATATCGACCATGAACCAAATTGGATTATTCGGATCAGCGGAAGGAAAATAGTGATGGCTGTCGGGATCGAATTGTGTATGGTCAGGGTATCCTTCCTTTACAACTTCACACGTTCCAAATACTCCCATTGTTTCAGAACTGCTGTGATAAAATAAAACTCCGTCTCCAATTTTCATTTGGTCTCGTAAATAATTTCTTGCCTGATAATTTCTTACTCCATCCCAATAAGTTGTTTGTTTTTTACTTCTCATTAAATCATCAATTGAAAATGCTTCGGTTTCTGATTTTACAAGCCAATATTTTTTAGCCATTCTTCTTTCTCCAA
>JAMCWE010000041.1:1279-8171 GCA_023475265.1 Bacteroidota bacterium | reverse complement strand
GAATAAGTGTCCCACAAAACTAAAGCGCATTTAACACCGGCACTTGTTGCAGCTTGAACATCAGAGATCGCATCACCAATCATCAAAACTCTTTCTGGATCCAAACTGAATTTGCCGACAAACTTATTAATTCCTTCCGGGGATGGTTTATGCTCTTCAACGTCGTCGCCTGTGATAACGATATCGAACATATCTAGCACACCGATCTGACGCAGCGTGATTACGGAAGAATCTTTTCCTTTGCCGGTGTAAATTCCAATCGGCAGTTTTTTTGATTTGATAAGTTTCAGCGCTTCAACTATTCCCGGAAAAACGTCCGCCATTTCAACGTGCTGGTTCGAATAAAAATCGAAATAATCTTCCCGCGCACGCTCGTAATCTTCTTTCATCCATTCTTTCAAAATCACATCTTCAGTTGGACCGAAGAGCGAACTTATTTCTTCGTTCGTGAATGTGCGGTGAAGATATTTGTCTGCAACGTGATTGAATGAAGCGAAAATCAAATCGTGGGTTGATGCGAGCGTTCCATCGATATCGAAAATGAATCCGTCAAAGTTTTTCAAGGCTCGTCTCGCCTCTGGCTTGCAGAGGCGGAAAGCCTCAGTTTGAAAATTACAACCGTACCTTGGAGATTGGAACAAAGAAATTTGTCATCGTCAATCTTGATGAAATAATTTATCTGCGCAGCGCCAAGACTAATTATTGGTTCTTCCTTAAATTTTTCGTTGAGTTGAAAAATTTCTCCGCTTCGAGAGAACAAAATCTTTTTGCCGTTTTCAATTGCGATTGAACCGGTGCTGTCGAACTGGACATCCATCTTAACATCTTTAACCAGCTTACCTTGCACAGCAGAGACGATCATCAACTTTTTATCTTTCGTTATAACGAATAATGTTTTGAAATCTTGTGAGAGATTTAGCGGCGGCAGCACATTGACATTCTTTGATCTCCAGGCAAGTTTGCCTAGAAGCAGATCAATGTCGAAAACAACATTGTCGTTTGAGACTGCGTAAACCGTTTTACCGTCTGTTAAAATGTTTGAACCGGCAAAACTTGATTCCGCGCTTTCTTTCCAACGCCAAATCAGCAAACCGTTGTTTGCATCTAGGCAATAGAGAAATCCGTCGCTGCTTGTAAAAAGTATTTTGTTATTCACATAAACCGGCGCTCCGCTTACGGTGCCTTTTGCGTCGGAGTTGGTCCAGTATTCTTGCAAAGTTTCAAGATCGTAACAATGAATCTTCCCGTCTTCTGTTCCAAATAGTATCGTGGTTTTTGATTCGCTCGACTTCGGCATTGCCAATGCAATGTTCCCTTGATAACTAAACGGAATTATTTCCGTGCTGATTTTTCTATCAAGCCCTATCGATTGAAACTGATTACCGGTTTTCGGATCGATTGCGAATATGTCTCCGTTAACACTGCCCAAGACAAGAACGTCATCGGCAATCATCGGTTTGGTTGTGATCGTTACAGATAAATTTGTTTTCCAAACCGGTGTGGCAGCGGAATCGTAACATGAAACAGTGCCGGTGTTATCGACCGCAAAGATTTTGTTTCCGTAGTACAACGGAGTTGAAACAATCGGCGCTGCAAGATGAATTTTAGTAACAACATCCGCGTTGAACGTTTGAACGGAATCTTTGGCAACTACCGAAGAATCAGTTTGAGCAAAAACTCTAGCTGCAAAAATCAGAATCACCAATGCAAAATATTTTTTCATCATTGTAGTTTTTAATTCACCCAAAATTAAGAAAATGGCAAGTGACAAGAAATGTAGTTGTAGTTCCGTATTAGGTAGGATTGTCAAACTATTAGAGAGACAATTTTACATTTGACCGGCGGACTTTTTAACGTTACCTTGATTATAGAAATAGGGGCTAACTTATTTGTTGATGATGCTACTTTAATGGGGTTAGCTGGTTAAAAATTATGGTGGGCAATTTTAATGAGCAAAAAATCTTTCTCAATCTCTATTGGAAACAACTATAATTCTATTAGCAACAGCAGTGTTTCAATTAAGAATATGCCATTAATCTGAAAAGGCGGATTACTTTCAACTAGAGCAATTAGGAGCACCTTTATAGTATGATTTAATAGGAATTGTAAGCCGGTTGTAACGGTTTCAAAACGAATTCAGAACGGGTTGAGGACGGAAGATAATTCGGATGGGGTCTGGCTTTTGTAATATTTTTTATTGATGCTTTCATATCACTATATAGTAGTACTCTCTTCTTGTCAAATTTTGCCATTCAGGTGAAAGAATTAATGTAATTTTGAGTACAGTGAAGGAATAGATGCAGGATGCTTGATGTTAGAATTATATGTTCCCGTTGCCTCATAATAAAACCTAACCATGGTCTAAGCATAAAAAGTGATTTAAGACTTGACAATGATTTCCAACCTTGCTTATATTTCATTTGAATGATTGCTCAAATGTTGTGAATAAAGATAATAACATAGTTTGTGAAGTTGAATTAATTGACGAGAAGAAGGTAAAAGCTGTTAGGAAAAAGCTGCCACAGGATTCTTTGATAAATGAACTTTCTGAAACTTTTAAGAGTCTAAGTGATTTTACAAGATTGAAAATTTTACTTTCCCTTGCTGAAGATGAATTGTGTGTTTGTGATATTGCAGCTTTAGCCGGAGTTTCTGTTTCTGCTATTTCTCATCAGTTAAGGTTGTTAAAAAATAACAGATTGGTGAGTCATAGAAAAGAAGGAAAGATGGTTTATTATTCTTTAGATGATGAGCATATAAATAAAATTGTGAATGAGGCAACAAAGCATTGCAAGGAATAAAGCCTATCCCCAGCCCTTCCCAAAGGTAAGGGAGTTGGAAAAAGCTTTTAGAAATTTAAGAGTGATGAGATAAATAAATATTATATGATAGGAAGAATCATACATAGAACTATAAAAATAATTTCAGCATTCATATTGCTAACGATTGTTTTTGCTTTTCTCCATTCTGAAGCAGGACTGCTTAATTATGATGGCAATAATCACGGTGCACACGACTACTGCGAAATTGTTAAGACAGCAACAACAAAAATTGCCAAAGATGTTTCAAAAGGCAGCTTTAAGCTTACGGTTGATAAATCAATTTGTTTTCATTGCCTTGATGAAACGAACCAGCATACTAGATCATTTACAACTTTAGACTCAAAACAATGCTATGCACCTAAAAAGACAACTGAAGTTTACCTTTTCAATAGCACATTTCTGATTTAACCAATCTCTTTTCATTTCGTTGATCCCTTTACGGGATAAGTGTATTCCCGCCAATGGCGGATAAGTCTATTATAAAATATTTGGAGAAAGTATGCGGTTAAAATATGCCTTTCTCTTGTTGTTCTGTTCGTCCATAATTATAACAGCACAGCAAGGTGAAGATTCAATTAAAGTAAATGAAACAGAAATAACTTTGCAGCATGCTGTAGATACTGCGCTGTCTAAAAATCCTAATTTAAAAGCATTTGCTTATGAAGTCTCTTCTTTAGAGAAAATAAAAATACAAGCCGGGTTAATTCCAAATCCCGGAGTGGGTTTTGAAGCAGAAGATTTTCTCGGTGGTAAAGAATTAAGCGGAATTAAAGGAAGCCAATTTACTCTTTCGGGCAGTCAGCTTTTTGAGTTTGGCGGCAAGAGAAGCAGTCGCGTTAATCTTTCAGATAAGGCAATTAATTCCGCTCAAGGCAATTATGAATTAATAAAGCTTGATGTGATTGCGCAGGTTAAGTCGACTTTTTTTGGCTTGTATAAAATCCATCATCAAATAGCTCTTCAAGAGAAGTTCTTTCAAATAAATGAAGAGATATTGAAGACAATATCGGAAAGGGTAAAAGCCGGAAGAACTTCACCAGCTGAAGAATCAAAGGTAAAGGTTGCTTTGATAAACAGCCGGATAGAATTGGAGCGGTTGAAAAGAGATTATTCATCAGCTCAAACAAAATTGAATTCTTTAATTGGCACAACCGGAAAGAATCTATCTCCATCAACAGACTTGTTTGAAAATCTTTATACGCCGCTAAAAAAAGAACAGATTTTAGAAGATTTAGAAAATATTCCTTCGGTAAAAAATCTTAGTAACGAAACAAATTTTAGAAAAGCACAGCTTGAGGTTGAAAAATCGCAAGCAGTTCCGGACTTAACTGCAAATTTGGGAGTTAGATATTTAAATGAACTTAAAACTAATTCTTTTATTGCAGGACTTTCAATCCCTATTCCTTTTTTCAATAGGAACCAGGGAAATATCCAATCAGCTGAAGTGCGAGTTAAACAAATGGATGATATTATAAGAGCGCAGAAGCTGTCTGTTATATCATTACTCAATACATCTTTTAATAATCTATTAAGCGCTTATAACAATGCGACGCAGTTGAAAAAAAATATTTTGCCGGAGTCGGAAAAAGCTTACAATATAACACGGGATGGATATTTGCAGGGAAGATTCGCATTCATTGATTTGTTAGATGCGCAGAGGACTTTGTTTGAAACTCAAACACAGTACTTGCTTGAGTTGTCGGATTACTACAACTCATTGATAGAAATAGAAAACGTAACAGGAAAATCTTTTTTGAAATAAAAAAATATGAGTGAATAAATGACGAAAAATAAAATGAATAAAACCAAATCCCACTTTATTGGGAAATTAATTGGAACCATAATTATCGTTTTGTCAGTAATGTTTTTTACATCCGGGTGCGGCAACGATAAAGCCAAAGATGATGTAGCTAAAACAAAAAAACAAACCGAAAACACTGAACATAGTGCTGCGATAAAACTTACAGACAATGAGCTAAAAGAATTTGGCATTGAAATAAAACAAGTCGGGGCTGGAGTTATTACTAACCACGTTGATTTGACTGGTGAAATTAAAGCCGAACCTTCACGGCTTTCACACATTATTCCACGTTTCCCGGGAATTGTAAAAGAAGTCTATAAAACTGTTGGCGAAAAAGTTAAGCAAGGTGAAGTTCTTGCAGTTATCGAAAGCAATGAATCGCTCACCTCTTACGAAGTTAAATCTTTAATTGACGGAACAATCATCGAGCTGCATATGGCTAAGGGTGATCTGGTAGGCGGAGACCAGGTTGCAATTACTGTTGCAAACCTTGATAAAATTTGGACTATACTCACTATTTATCAAAGAGATATTAACAAAATAAAAGTCGGGCAACGCGCTTTGGTTTCTCTTAGCGCTGAAGAAAAAGGAGAAGAAGGAACAATCTCTTATGTAAGTCCGGTTGTTGATGAAAAAACCAGGACCTCATCGGCAAGAGTAATACTAAATAACGCTTCAGGCAAATGGCGCCCGGGAATGTTTGTTTCTGCAAAAGTCTTTGTTAGTGAAAAGAATCTGCCGCTTGTTGTAGAGAAATCCGCTCTTCAAACGCTAGAAGACAAGACTGTTGTGTTCATTAAAAGAGGGAATGAATTTTTTCCGCAGCAAGTGAATACAGGAATGGTAAACGATATGAGTGTTGAAATTACTTCAGGACTTCAGCCGGGTCAGCAGTATGTATCTAAAGGTTCATTCACTCTTAAAGCCGAACTGCTAAAAGAATCTTTCGGCGGCGAGGAATAAGGAGAAGATATGAATAGAATAATAGATTTTGTTTTACGCAACCGGCTCTTAATAGTTGTGTTTGCAGTAATAGTGATGGCTGCCGGTTATATTAGCTACAGGCAACTTCCAATTGACGCTTTCCCGGATGTTTCTCCCGTGCTCGTGCAGGTATTCACTCAGACAGAGGGATTAGCTCCGGAGGAAATTGAAAAATATGTAACCTTTCCAGTAGAAACCGCAATGAACGGACTGCCAAATCTGAAACTCATCAGGTCGGTTTCTAATTTTGGTCTGTCTGTTGTAAATATTTATTTCGAAGATGGAACAGATATTTATTTTGCGAGACAGCTTGTTAATGAGCGGCTCCAGGAAGCAAGAGAACAAATTCCCCAAGGTTTCGGCAATCCAGCTATGGGCCCAATTTCTACCGGAATGGGTTTAATTCTTTTTTATTATTTAGAAGATGAAACCGGTAAATACAGTTTGGAAGATTTAAGAACGATACAAGACTGGCTTGTTAAATACCAGCTTCAAACAGTTCCGGGTGTAACTGAAATCCTTGGAATCGGTGGATGGGAGAAACAATACCAGGTTGTTGTTGACCCCAACTCTCTGCTTCGTTATGATATAACGATCAACGATGTTGTTGATAAAATCAAGGCAAATAATTTAAATGTCGGCGCGCAATTCTTAGAGAAGAATGCAGAAGAATTTACTGTTCGTTCAACGGGACTCGCTTCTGACATAGAAGATATTAATAACATAGTAATAAAATCCGAAGACGGCGTGCCGGTTTATTTAAATCAAATTGCAAATGTAAAAACCGGCGGCGCTATAAGAAGAGGCGTTCAGACGAGCAACGGCGTGGGCGAGGTTGTAGCTGGAATGGTGGTCAAGTTGTTCGGAACGAACTCTTCAACTGTAATACGTTCGGTGGAGGAAAAATTATCTGAAATAAATAAATCGCTTCCAAAAGGAATAAAAATAGTTCCATACTACCAGCAGAAAACACTCGTTGAAGCAGCAGTACAAACTGTTACAGATGCGCTGCTTGAAGGAATTGTTTTGGTGGTTATAATTTTGATGGTGTTCCTCGGCGCAATAAGACCGAGCATAGTCGTTGCAATTGCAATTCCCTTTTCAGTTTTGTTCGCAATGATAGGAATGAAATTTTTCGGCATCTCAGCAAACCTAATGTCGTTCGGCGGTTTGGCAATTGCAATCGGAATGATGGTGGACGGCGCAGTTGTTATAGTTGAAAATACAGACCGGCTTTTACGTGCAAGCCAGCCGGGCGAATCAAAAATTCATATCATCGCAAAAG
>JAMCWE010000041.1:0-1269 GCA_023475265.1 Bacteroidota bacterium | reverse complement strand
CGAGCATAGTCGTTGCAATTGCAATTCCCTTTTCAGTTTTGTTCGCAATGATAGGGATGAAATTTTTCGGCATCTCAGCAAACCTAATGTCATCCGGCGGTTTGGCCGCCAATTGCAGCTCGTACTGCATGTTGAACATCTTCAACATTTATTCCATAGCGCGCTATTGCATGACGGTTAATTAAAATACTCAATTGCGGGGCGCCCGATACCTGGTCAACCTGTACATCGGCGGCACCGTTTACTTTTTTTATCTGAGTCGCAATTTCGTCCGCTTTATTTTTTAATACTTCAAGGTCATCGCCGAATAATTTGATAGCAAGTTCTGCTCTAACACCTTCAAGAAGCTCATCAACCGACATTTGAATTGGCTGTGTAAAGTTGGTTAGAACACCTGGAATTTCGCCGAAGTCTTTTCTAATAAATCCTTCAAGCTCCTGTTGTGTTGCGTGATTTCTCCATTGTTCCCTTGGCTTTAATAAAATGTACATTTCCGCGTTGTTTACCGGGTCGGTATGAGCGCCAACTTCGCCTCTGCCTATTCTTGTTACTACACCAGTAACTTCCGGTACTTTCATTAATCTTCTTTCTGCAATAAGTGTAAGCCGTGTGCTTTCAGTCAGTGAGATAGAAGGAGCCATTGTCATTCTTAAAATTAATGTTCCTTCCTGGAGCGTTGGTGTGAATTCAGAACCGAGCCTCGGGAATATTAATGCTCCTATAATTAATAAAATTACGGCAAGCGTAATTGCAGCTATTCTTTTTTTTACAAAAAAAGTTACAACCGGTTTATAAATTTTTATTAATAATCTGAGAATCCAAATTTGTTCTTCCTCATTCTTAACTTCTTCGTGTTCCTTTTTTGCCGAAGGCATCCCGCTATGCGGTGACTTCTTAGTATGTTTCTTCATAAAGAAAGAAGCGAGAACCGGAGCCACAAAAACACCGAACAGTAATGAGCCAAACATTGCAAGCGCTATTGTATAAGCAAGCGGCTTGAATGTTTTTCCTTCGACTCCCTGAAGTGTGAACAATGGGAGAAAAACAATTATGATTATCATTACAGCAAACGAGATTGGTCTTATAACTTCTTTACTAGCTTTTGCAATGATATGAATTTTTGATTCTCCGGGTTCATTTGCACGTAAAAGCCGGTCTGTATTTTCAACTATTACAACCGCTCCATCAACCATCATACCGATTGCGATTGCCAATCCGCCGAATGACATTAGGTTTGCTGAGATGCCGAAAGATCGGAAGAGCACACGT
>JAMCWE010000037.1 GCA_023475265.1 Bacteroidota bacterium | reverse complement strand
AAATATCTGCAAATTAATCCTGAAGATTATCATGATATCATAAGAGACAAATTTGAATATTTGATAAAGCAGACGCGAAAAGAATTTGCGCTGTATCTAATGTCTAAGGAATAATTCCGCATGAGAGGCGGATTGATAAAATATATAACAGTAGGAACAGTTTGTAACTGTTCCGAATTTATGTTGTGGAAGGGTCACTAATAATTGTGGAAGGGTCTTAGAATAAGTTTCAAGAGGTGGGTATGAGGAATTCACAAGGAAGTTCGGGTTTGATTATCATGGCTAAAGCCCTTTCCCGACTGCTTTGCTACCCCACGATAAATCGTGGGGTTAACTCATGGAGTAGCATTATTTTGATGAATCTTTTTTATTTGTGAGAGAAAGGGAATTAACATTGCACATCGAAGAAAACAAAATAGAACAATTTGTTTTAGAGCCCGAAGTCCTCAACGATGCAGAGAAGGATGAAATTCTTGCGCACATAAACAGTTGTTCGGTTTGCAAGGAAATCTATGATACTTATAGTAAAATATATGTGGATTTAGCGGCTGGAATTAACCGGCCGGGTACAAGCAACGATGAAGAGATTGCGCGTCGAGTTTACCAACGGCTAAGTAATTCCGAAGAGAGAAAACTTCTTTCAGAAAAATCAACAACGGTGCAAGTTTATAATGGCAAGACGGAAATTGTTGAAAGACCAAATATACTTTCACTCGAAGGTCTGCTCTATTATCTAAAACGGAATCCACTGCAGTTGGGAAGTTTAGGCTTAGTATCGCTTTTGGCAATTGCATTTCTGTTCATAACTATTAAGAAAAGCGTAAAGGATGATAATCCGGTCTATGCTGAAGTGAAAAATGGTGCACTTAATATTTACAATAGCAGCGGTGAAGTGCTTTGGCAAAAAGCGGCATATGGAATTCCGCAAATTAAAAGTGAACAATTAATGGAATGGTGGTACCCGAACAAACGATACTTGAACATTAATGATCTTGATGCGGATGGTAAGAATGAAGTTCTGGTATCTGGAGATTTTACTACCAGAGGATTATTTAGAACAGATTCACTTTATTGTTTTAATTCAGACGGTACAAAACGCTGGGTTACGAGTCCGGAAGATATTCACTCAAAATGGATACCTAATTGGAAAAGAACTGAATGGCAGATTGAGGATTTCTTCACAACTAAAATTGGTAACAACAAGAAACTGTTTGTTTTAGCGAATGATAAAACCTATGCAATGACTATTGTTTCAGAGATTAATCCAGCAAATGGGAAAATACTTTCATCCATTTATCACTCTGGATGGTTTTTAACTGACTTATGTGAGGACTTTGATCATAGAGGTGAAAATAGTCTAATATTTGGGGGAACCAGCAATGACTACAAGCGGCCAGTCATTATGATATTAGGGTCTGGAAACTTACAAGGCGCTTTAGATAAGAACGCATTTTTATCATCCGATAGTGAGAATAAAGGTAATGCCCTTTATTATTTGCTATTGCCAGTAACTAATTATCATGAACGTGTTTCGGGGACAAACGTAGTTGAGATAAGGCAGCTTGAAAAAACTGATAAAGGATTCATAGTTACAACGCAAGAAGTGCATTTAGAAAACGATCATGCTACGGTTGGAATTGTATACAGTTTCGATGAGAAAATGCAAATTAGAAACATTATCCCTACCAATTGGTTTCAAAAGCGGTATGATGATTTGTACAAAAAAGGTGTTTTCAAAGAACCGTTAGATTCCACTTACTTTAACAAGCTGAAAAACTCTATTCTTTATTGGGACGGAGATAAGTTTGTGAATTATCCTACCAGAAACAAATACTGGAATAAATGATTTTGGAAGTTGAAGTAGGATGCGGTTGAAGGTTGTAAGTTGAATGCTGGAATGAATCAGTAATCCATGTATGTGTATTGAATTTAAGTAAGTGAATAAATAAGTTTAGTCTAAAATTGGAAAGCGACTGTTGGAACAGACAAATTCATTTGACCAAATGCTTGATGAACCGATAAAAATTATTAGACCTCATCTTTTAAGAAGAGATATAGAAAAGCTGTCAGCCGGTATTTACAATTTAGAATGAATATAGAGAAATAATCATGGATCGTAATTTCATATTAAAGGCGCTTAAAAAGCATCTGCTTGATAACTTCGGCGATGCTGTTAAAGAGGTCATTTTATTTGGTTCACAGACCCAAGGGAACTCAACGGAAGACTCGGATTATGATGTGCTAATAATTCTGGACAGAGAATATAATTGGAATGATGAGAATAAGATTCTCGATTTGTGCTATGATATTAATTTGAAATATAATATTCTAATTGATGCCCATATTATTTCACAAAATGAAATTAATTCTTTACGGGGCAGACAGCCGATATTTATTAATGCAATAAATTCCGGTTTATACGCATGACCTTTGATAATGAAAGCAGAATAGAACTGATTAAGTATCGGCTGCAGCAAGCGGAAGAAGCTGTTTCAGATGTCGAATTATTAATTGGTAACAATCGTTTTCGCTCTGCCGTAAATAGAATCTATTATGGTATGTTTTATTCGTTATTAGCTGTTGGACTTGCTAATCAATTCGAATCATCAAAGCACGCCCAATTAATAGGATGGTTCAATAAAAACTTTATTTATGCTAAAAAAGTAGATGAACGTTTTGGCAAAATGATTAACAAAGCGTATAACAGAAGAACGAAAAGCGATTACGATACTTATATCAATTTTGATAAAGAAGAAATTGAAGAAATGTTTGCTGAGATGAAGGAATTTATTACTGAAATAAAAAGATTATTAGATATGGCTAATTACCGCTAACGCTGCGAATGTGACACCTTAGTTAACCACCCAATAATGTAGCAAAAAATCGATAATTTCAGCTGTACGAACCAACCAAAGACCAACCTTATTAACGTATTTGTAGTCCGACTTTTTCCACACTAAAAAATCTTAAAATATTTTTCCGCAAAGGAAAGGGTTTGAGGGAATAATATTTAAAGAGACAATTTATTTTACTAACAGTTTAGGGTGGGAAATGCCAAAAGTGAAATGCGTCTTCTGCAAAACTGAAGAGTGGGCAGAGAAAATGTATTACTGCGTAAAATGTGGGTTTTGGGTTTGCTCATCATGTGTTGAGAAGACAGGATTTTTAGGTACTGGTGCATTTAGATGCCCAAGGTGCCATACAAATCTTCCAGATAAATAGATTCATAAAATAATTATCAAGGAAAATATAATGGAACAATCAAATCAGCTAAATCTGAAAACAGCAATTTCACTCATTGATGAAGTGGAAGTGCAAATTGAACCTTTCAAGAAGATGATTGATGATTTGGATCAATCCAGTTCTAATTCAAGCGATGATGGTTTTGTGATGACTGTCTCCAAAGGAGCTTGGGATGGTTTCAAAGGTGGTCTTCAAATTAGAAAAGAAAGCGTCAATCTTCTACAGAAATGTGATCAAGCTATACAACTTTCAACAGCAGCAAAATCTTCTAATCCACAGATCACTTTAATTCAAAAACATGATGGTTCTGATATCGTATATACGCCTGAAATGTTAATTGGGTACGCACATTTAGCCAAAGGTGTTGTTCATCTTGTTTCTTCTAATTTCATTGCAGCTCAACAATCACTTAGACAATCGTTAAATGTCTTTCCAACTGCAGAAGGTCAACTTCGCTTGGGTTATGCCATACTTGGAGAAGGTCAGCGAAACGAAGCCCTGTTAGCGTTTCGAAAAGTTTTAAACGATTATTCCGATTCCGAGGAAGCTGTAGAAGCAAACAAAGTCATTCTTGAGCTTGATCGCATTAAACCTAAGAATTGGACTGTTGCCTTGCTTCTTTCAATCTTTTTAGGTTGGGCAGGCATTGATAGATTCTATCTAGGTTATACCAAAGACGGTTTCATAAAGTTTATTACAGCTGGTGGCGTTTATATATGGTGGATTGTTGATATCATCCGCATCGCTACTAACAAACTTCGGGATGCAAATGGACTAAAATTGCAGAAATAAATAATAAACAACTAAATAAGGAAGAAGATCATGGCTAAGAGAATATGTTCGAGTTGCGGTAAAGAAAAAGAAGTTAGCGGTGGTAAAGTGTGTGAGAAAGGCCACTTCATATGCTTTTCTTGTGCGTCTGGCAAGATTACATGCCCACTTTGTAAGAAAAAACTCAGTTAAAAAGTCCAAAGGATAATTTGTGAAATTGATTCTTAAGTTAAAGAATAAATGCCGCCAACCATTTATTCGGGAGTACTACCGAAATGAAAACACTTCATCTGATGACAATGTCATTTCTTATGGTTTCTAATGTTCTTGTGGCTCAAAGTACTAACTTAACTTTTCATGAGGTATTTTCGTTTCCTAATCATTATGTTATAAAGCTCCTAGTAGCACCCAGTCAAGAGATACTAGCAGTTACGAGTGAACAATATTCAAATGCGTCTTTGCTTTTCTACTCAACGAATGCGGGCAACACCTGGTTACAACCAGCATCGTTACCACCATGTGGGATTGGTTCAATAGCTGTTACCAAGCAAGGTTACTGGTTTATTAGTGGACCTTTTTGGGGTTTATTCCAATCTAAAGATAAAGGAACAACGTGGGAATCCAATATCGATCTTTCAGATGTCGGAGATATATTTCCCAAAGATTCAACTGATGTGTTAGTAAGCGTGATTGGAAAAGGTATATATTCCTCCAGAGGCTCAGGCGTTTCCTGGTATGAATCCGATAAAGGTATTCGACCAGATTGGGATTCAACTGGTCAATGGTTAGGTGGAACAGGCATAGGTACGTTTACGAAATCTGCCGAAGGATATTTATTTGCTGGTTCAGGTGAATACTATGGCGGTGGAAGTGGTGTTGCCCGTTCTAAGGATAGGGGACAAACTTGGCATTATACTAATAAAGGTCTTTTGGACACGACAGTGGCATATCTCGCAACCAGTTCAAATGGACGGGTCATAGCAAGTTCAGTTGGAAGACATTCTCAAGATCCTTTATTTGAAGTATCGGATTCAATACCCCATCTATTCATATCAACAAATTCAGGTGATAGTTGGTGTGCACTTTTTCACGGTGCGGATTATCAAAAGTTTTCAGGCTATAATCCAGTAGCACTTTTCAAGAACATTATTTTCTCAACGTATTATAATGGGAAAATCTATTTTATGTCAGATACAGGTAAAGCTCGGCAATCTCTCGGATTGAAAGGATCATTTGCAATTGATTCTTCAGGTTTTGTTTATATCGGTACTCTTGGTAGTTTGTTAAAAAGTGATCAATCATTGAACGTTTTGAGCAGTATAAGTTTGCCAACTGTTTCTCTTCCGATACATTCATTTTTATACCAGAACTATCCCAATCCATTCAATCCAACTACTTTAATAAAATATTCGTTAGCGCAAACAAGTTTAGTAAATCTTTCAATCTATGATGTTCTTGGGAGGAAAGTAGCAACTCTCGTTGACAAGGAACAATCTTTAGGAAATTATGAAGTAGAATTTGATGGAAGCAATTTAGCAAGCGGGGTTTACTTTTATCGAATTCAAGCTGGCTCATTTATCCAAACAAAAAAGTTTATGCTTATTAAGTAATGGAAACACTACAAGGATAATACTCATGAGAAATTATTTTAGAGCAATTTTTATCTGCAGTTTATTTTTTGTTTCGATTGAATCTCAAGCTCAGTGGGTAACAAATGGTCCCTATGCAAATTCTTCTGTTGAATGCATAGCAGCTAATGGTTCGAATATCTACGTAGGCACCAAAGAAGGGGGAATATATTTTTCAACAAACAACGGAATAAATTGGACTTCAGTTAGCTCAGGGCTTCCAAAAACACAGATTTCTTCAATTTGTTTTGTTGGGCAAGATATATTTGCCGGAACTTTCAGTGGTGTTTATTGCTCAACGGATAACGGTACAAGCTGGATATCAGCAAGTTCGGGTTTAACTGGAGGCGGAATGGAGGTGAGGGCACTTGCTGTTAGTGGCTCTAACCTTTTTGCTGGAACTTACGGGGGAGTATTTCTTTCTACTAATAGCGGAGTAAGCTGGAGTGCTGTAAATTCTGGATTGACAAGTACAAATGTATTTTCACTCGCAGTAAACGGCTCCAATATTTTTGTTGGGACTACCGGCGGAGTTTTCCTTTCAACAAATAATGGTACCAATTGGACTGCAATGAACTCAGCAAATATGACGGGGGGACTGAATAATGTTTCAATATCTTCATTGACAATTAGCGGAAATAATATTTTTGCGGGTACATATTTTCATGGAATTTTTCTTTCAACAGATAACGGGAACAATTGGACTAATTTAAGTTTTCGGGCTAATTTCATTTTCTCACTTGCAGTCCACGGTTCAAACATTTTTGCGGGTACCGAAAGTGGGGTTTATCTTTCCACGGACAATGGAACAAATTGGAATTTATTGAATGTAGATCTACCTTCTTCCAGAACGAACTCAATACTGATAAATAGTACAACCATTTTTGTAGGTATGGAAGGTAGTGGTGTTTTTCGCTCAACTGATAATGGTAGTAGCTGGTATGCAGCCAATGAGGGGTTAAGTGATGTAGCTGTAAATTCTATTGTTACGAATCAGTCACACATATTTGCTGGCACAAACAATGGAATATACTTTTCAACGGGTAATGGTTCTGATTGGACTGCTAGAAATTCAGGCTTGTCAATTGGAAGTGGTGTAACATCCCTTGCTTTAAACGGCTCAAATATTTTTGCTGCTTTACTTAATGGTGGATTGTTTCTTTCGACTAATGATGGCTTAATCTGGAATCCAGCTTCTAATGGTCTCGCTGATGGTGGTAACTCAACCACAGCTCTGGCTGTTAGCGGTTCAAATATTTTCGCTGGCGGTATAGGTATCGGAGTTTTTCTTTCATCCGATAACGGAGCGAGTTGGACAGCAATAAATAATGGGTTTCCCACAAATACATATGTAACATCTATTGCTGTTATTAACACTAAAATTTTTGTAGGAACTCGACAGATGGGGGGGACGTATGTTTCTACAAATAATGGTGCTAGTTGGACTTCAATTGGTGGCATTAACATATATTCATTTGTGGCAAACGGGTCAACAATTTTTGCGGGAAGTAACGGCGGCGGAGTCGTAATTTCTACTGATTATGGTAATAATTGGAGTGAGGCAAATAGTGGCTTGTCAAATGTTAATGTACACTCATTGGTTATTAGTGATGGAAATATATTTGCTGGAACTGAAGGAGGTGTTTTTATTTCACAGAATAATGGAGCTTCTTGGAAAGAAGTTAATTCCGGCTTAAGAAATACATTAATACTTTCTTTAGCATCCTCAGGTTCATATTTATATGCTGGTACAGACGGTAGTGGGGTTTGGTGCCGTCCAATTTCTGAAATGATAACCGATGTTAAAAATGAGAAAAATAACTTTCCAACCGATTTTTCTCTTTTGCAAAATTACCCCAATCCATTTAACCCAACAACAACAATAAGATATTCTGTTCCTTCCGTAGGTCGAAATTCAATTTCGACCAACAAGGTTTTGTTGAAAGTTTACGATTTGCTAGGAAGAGAAGTTGCAACGCTTGTTAACGAAGAAAAATCTCCCGGCAATTACGAAGTGAAGTTTGATCCCGACAAGTCGGGACAAGCTGGGACAAATTTACCAAGCGGGGTTTATTTCTATACGCTCAGCACTAACGGTTTTTTCCAATCCAAGAAGATGTTACTAATTAAATAGTATCATGTTACGCAAAAGAAGGTTGAAATAATTTTATACCTTCGACATATGTCGCTCCTCTGGAGCTTAAACTAAGGGAGGGGACAACCTTTCTACCAATATTTCGTCCCTCCGGGACTATGAACACTACAAAATAACGCGAAGAACGCCATTTATAAAAGCTCCGATAGGAGCGGCATATTGGTAGCACTCCATGCACCAAAAACAGTCAAAGCCACAGCGGGGCGACATAATGTTGAAAATCTCGCCACTGGCGGACAGTTTTTGTTTTTTGCGTAACATGAGTTATTTATTATTCTTCTTTTTTCTCTGGAATTCTATATGATAATGGAAAGTGGGGAAATGCCGAGGTAGTTTCATGATGTTGTGCGTCATAATTCCGGTTGATAAACGATC
>JAMCWE010000207.1 GCA_023475265.1 Bacteroidota bacterium | reverse complement strand
CTACAGGTAGGAATAACTAACGGAGCCGTAGGGATGGCAAAATGACAGGTAGGAACAATTCAAATACGAGATTAGATAATAAAGTAATGAGAAAAATTGATGAAGACTTTCTTCTTTCGTAATTTTGAATCCGAATTTATTAATCTTAAAACGAGGAAACAATGCGACGTAAAGTTATTGCCGGAAATTGGAAAATGAATAATAATTTATCCGAATCTCAAAATCTTATTACCAAACTGATTAGCGGATTAAGCAATGAAAAATTAAACAGCGATGTTGTAATTTGTCCGCCTTTCACATCGTTAAGCGAAGCATCATCACTTGCTAAGAATACAGTTATAAAACTTGGTGCTCAGAATATGTATTTTGAAGAAAATGGCGCATTCACCGGAGAAATTTCAGCTGAAATGCTAAAAAGTGTTGGCTGCGAATATGTAATTCTTGGCCATTCTGAAAGAAGAATAATTTTTGGTGAATTAGATCAATTAATAAATAAAAAAATTAAGAAAGCTTTGCAAAGCGGATTGAAACCTATATTCTGCGTTGGTGAAACTTTGGAAGAAAGAGAATCCGGAGTAACTGAAGAAGTCATTAAGCGTCAGGTTACCGAAGGATTAAAAGAGATTTCCGCAAATGAAATGGATAGAATTATAGTTGCTTACGAACCTGTTTGGGCAATCGGCACGGGAAAAACAGCAACTCCTCAACAAGCAGAGGAAGTTCATGCTTTTATTAGAAATTTGGTTTTGAATTTATATTCAAGCTCCGTTGCCGAAAAATTAGTAATTCAATATGGTGGCAGTGTAAAACCTGACAATGCGGCAGAACTTCTGTCACAAAACGACATAGATGGCGCATTAGTCGGCGGTGCTTGCTTAAAAGCAGATTCATTTATAAGTATAATAAAATCTGCATAACTTATTTTATTAAAAATAATTATCTATGGCGGTTTTGATGTAAAAAGCTCAAAACCGCTTCAAAAATAACATTGATTTCCCCTCCTTTCTTTAGTATATTTCGCCGTTTAATTATTACAAATAGGAACAATTTACGGATGGGATTTCCCAAATTTATCTCCTTTACTATTCTTATAGTAATAGCTTTTCTCACCCAATCCATTTCAGCCCAGATAGTTTTTAAGGAATTACCAAATTATCAGCTAAAAAGTTCAGATTCATCATTTTTTGATATTGGTTCAACAAGATCAATAATTTCACTTGACGGGAAATGGAGTGTTTATCCGGCAAATTCTAAAGGAAAAGATAAAGTTCAAATAACCGTTCCTTCAATATTTCAAGGAAACGGAGAACTAGTTTTCGAAAAGCACTTTTCTCTTTCAAAAAATGATTTGAATAATCATAAATTAAAATTAGCGTTCCTAGGTTTGAATTATACTGCCGATATTTCTGTAAACGGAGTAATTATTTATAGACATTCGGGCGGCGAATTTCCATTTGAATTCGATTTACCGAGAGATATCCTTGGCTCCGAAAAAAGTAATTTATTAACAGTACGGCTTTATTATAAATTAGATTCTGAAAATACAATCCCATTAAAACAGAGATTTTTATTTCCGCAAAATTTCGGCGGTATTATTAAAGATGTTTATATTAAACTTCTACCAACCGTTTCGATATTCGATTTAAGCTTAGCTTCTAATTACGAATCCGGTCCTGATAAAGCTAAAATAAATATTTTCACAAAGATTGATAATAGTAAATACATTACTTCTACCGATACTTTGGCATCTCAAAATCAATTTGTACTAAAAGTAAAATTTGTTTCTCCGGGCGGAAACTCTGTTACAACATCTCCGGATTATTCTTTTCAATTAATCCCTAACAGAGAAAAAAATATTTCGCAAACTTTTGAATTGAATTCCCCGGCATTGTGGTCACCTTCCAATCCGCAGTCTTACATGGTTTATTTTGAATTGTGGAACGGAAGTGATTTAATTGATAGAGCGAAGGAGTCTCTTGCAATTTATACTTTGAAACCCGGCAAAGACAATCTTACTCTTAATGGAAATGAATTTCAGTTAAGCGGCGTGACTTACATTCCTTCGTTTCAAGATAATGGGAATCTTGCAACGTACGATCAGATGGAGAATGATATTAAGTCGATCAAAGAACTTGGCTTTAATTGTGTGCGATTTGCAAAGTCGGTACCGCATCCTTACTATTTGAAACTATGCGAGAAGTATGGTTTGCTTGCCTTCATTGAACTTCCATTAAATTCAGTTCCCGGTGAATTAGCGCAAGATCAAAATTTTATAAGCAGATGTAAAAATTATCTTTCCAATTTTATTTGGGCATACAGAAATTATTCTGCTGTAGCAGCAATTGGTTTGGGCAGCTCTTACATTACAAATTCGGATCCTCAAATAGCATTGTTAAAATCCCTTGCTTCAATTGTTAAAAAGAATACGAACAAGCTTACTTATGCTTCATTTAGCAAACTGAATCCTACTTCTTTAAATAATATTGATTTATACGGCATAGAACTTTTTAACAAATCAATTACTGAAGAAACGGATAATCTAAAAAATCTTCAATCAGAATTAGGAACAGGGAACGTTTTCATAAGCAGCGCTACTTATGTCGTAAATATTGGAAATACTAACGGCTACGTAAATGATCATTCTTTTGAAGCACAGGCAAAATATTTTGAAGATTTAATTGACTACTCTAATAATAATCCGTTAAGCGGTTATTTTATTAATTCAATGTTTGATTACCGCGGAGATTATGCGTCGCTTGTTGCCGGTTATAATAAAAATAATATTTATCAAATTGGAATTTGCGGCGAAGATCGATCAACCAACAGGATTGGTTATAAAGTAATTTTTTCAAAGCTGCATAATACTGAAAAGGTAACCATTCCTATCGGCAGCAAAAAAGATGACGCGCCAATGATCTTTATTTTAAGCGGACTTATATTGGCCATCATAATGGGAGTGCTTGTCAACTCCGGTAAAAAATTTAGAGAAGACTCATCAAGAGCATTATTAAGGCCATACAATTTCTTTGCAGATGTCCGCGATCTTAGAATTATGTCAGGATATCATACAACCATATTAGCAATAATTGTATCGGCGGTTACTGCATTAACCATAAGCAATTTACTATTTTATTTTCGAGAAAATATTGTTTTCGAAAAAATCTTGCTTTCTTTCGGCAGTTCGAAAATCATAAAAGTATTTAGCTATTTATCATGGCATCCTACAAATGCTTTAATATGGTTAACGATAACAATTTTCATAATACTCGTTGCTTTGGCTGTTGTTGTAAAAATCGCATCCTTCTTTGTAAGGAACCGCGTGTTTTTTTCGAGCGCATATTTTTCAGTAGTTTGGTCTTTTCTCCCATTCGTACTTTTAATTCCCGTTGGGATAGTTCTTTACCGCTTATTAAGTGCTGAAGTTGTAAATTTATATATCTACTTAGGACTATTATTTTTTGCCGGCTGGGTATTTTATAGATTGATGAAGGGCGTTTATGTTATTTATGATGTAAATGCCGGCAGCGTTTATTTCTACAGTATCATTATCATTCTTGTTCTGCTGTGCGGATTCATTTTCTATTACCAAATGAAAAATTCGGTGTTAGATTATCTTCAATTAACTTTTAAACAATATAAACTTTTAGGTTAGCTTCTTAATTGTATTTAGCACGGCTTGAAATATTAGGGTTCAAATCATTTGCCCAAAAAACAGAAGTTAATTTTAATCAAGGAGTAACTTCTATTGTTGGGCCGAATGGCTGCGGCAAAACGAACATTGTCGATGCAATTCGCTGGTGTCTTGGTGAACAGCGAAGCAGCGCTCTTAGAAGTGATAAAATGGAAAATGTTATTTTCAACGGCACATCAAATAAAAAGCCGATGGGAATGGCGGAAGTTTCTCTAACAATTCAGAACAACAAAGGAATTCTTCCAACCGAATATTCTGAAGTTACAATTACCAGAAGAATTTTTAGATCCGGCGAGAGTGAATATCTGTTAAACAAAAATGTTTGCCGCTTAAAAGACATTACAAATCTTTTTATGGATACCGGCATTGGCGCAAATGCATATTCGGTCATTGAATTAAAAATGATTGAGACGATTCTAAGCAGCAAAGCAGAAGAGCGCCGCGTTTTGTTTGAAGAAGCTGCCGGCGTTAATAAATACAAGCTGCGCAGGAGACTTGCCTTAAGAAAGCTTGATGAAGTTAAAGCTGATCTGATTCGTGTTAATGATATTGTTGCTGAAGTTGAAAAAAAAGTTAATTCCTTGGAACGTCAAGCGAAGAGAGCAGACAAATACAATAAAATTTCTTCCACACTTCGTGAACTTGAATTGGATCTTGCCGAAAGAGAGATGGCATTATTCAATAATCAAAAAGCAGAGATCAAAGATAAGAAAGAAGAAAATTTTAAAAAGAAAATCTCAATTGAATCGGAGCTTGCCAAGCTTGAAGATGAAATTAAAGAAATAAAACAGAACTTATCTGAAATTGAATACCAATTAAAAATCAAACGCTCGGAAGTTTCGGCACAGACAGAAAGAATTTATAATGTTCAAAAACATGTTTCGGTTGCCGAAGAAAGAAAAAATTCTCTTGGAAAAAATATTGAACGTTACAAACAGGAATTAGATGAATTAAGTTTCCAATTAAATGAAGCTGAAGAATTAATAAAAGACGGCGCGGAAAACATCGCAGATTTCCAAAATAGAATTGCTTCAAAAGAGAATGAGAAGAAATCTATTTCAAAACAGCTCGAAGATTATAAGATTACGCTTGAAGAGAAAAGTAATATTCTGAAATCGCATTCAGATCTTTTATTGGATAAATTTAAAGAAATAAATAACAGGGAAAATGAACTTTCCAATATTGAAAAATCTCTTGAAGGAAAAAACACATCAATCGGCAAGCTGAATGAAAAGATTCAAGCTTTAACAAACAATATTGCAAAGACAGTTGGCTATCTTGCTGAGCTTGAACAAGAAAAAAGTGATACCGAAAATAAGCTTGCAGAAGCAGAAACTATTTATCTTCAGAAGCAAAAAGAAAAAGAAAATTTTGAAAAAGAATTAAACGATTTAAAAGAAAAGGAACTCGATCAGAAAAGCGTAATCAACAATTTAAGAGATAAGATCGGCTTAATTCAAAATTTGATTGACAGCTTAGAAGGCGTTTCCAAAGGCGCCAAAGCGCTTATTGAAAATGATGATTGGGCAAAAGGAAACAAAACTCTGCTTGCACATATCGGTAATTCATCGGATGAGTTTCGTTTAGCGATAGAAGCTTCGCTGAAGAATAACCTGAACGACATTCTAATTGAAACCATTGATGATTTAAAAAACGGAATTGAATATTTAAAAAGAAACGATATTGGCAAAGCCGCATTTTATATTTCCGGTTTGGGAAGCAACGGAAACAAAAACTTGTTTGAGAAAATTCAAGATTGGTTATTGGGGAGAAGATCGAAACAGCTTGAGAACGAAAAGGGTTTTCGCAAGTTCATTTATTTCTTGGCTGGGCGATAAATTTCATCCAGACTGACGAGAAGTGGAAACCATTCTTTGAAAGACTGCTCGATAAAACTGCTGTTGTCGATTCGCTTGAAACAGCGTTTGAGCTTTCTTCAAAATATAAAGATTTTAATTTCGCAACTACTAACGGCGATTTGATAAGCAGAACCGGAAACGTTGAAGCCGGGTCAGCGCTTAAGCCGGATGATTCACTTTTTGGAAGAAAACAATTTCTTGAAAAACTTAAAAATGAATTTCCGCAAAAAGAAAAAGAATTGGAGAGTTTAAGAAAAGAAATTGAAGAGTTGGAAAAGAAGATCGGCGATATTGATTTAAAAGTACTTTCAGAGCGCGGCAGACTGCTTGTAAATGATTTGGCAAATGTTGAAAAGCAAATTGCTCAATTCGAATTTGAAAAGAAAAAAGCAAATGATGAAATTGAAAAAACCAGATTTGAAATAAATGAACTTGCTGCGGATTCAAATCGACTTGATAACGACAGAATAAAGTTAAGCGAAGTGCTGAATAATCTGAAAGACGAAAGAACCGAAGCGGAAAAATTACAGAATCAGCTTCATGAAGAATTTAAAAAATTAGATGATGAGTATAGCTCCCTAGTCGCAAATCAAAATAAAATAAATCTTGATCTTGAAAGATTGCTCGGCGAAAAGAAGAATACCGAAAACTCAATTAACCGGGCTGAAGAATCAATCGAGAATATTAAAAAATCTATTTCCAAACGTGAGTTTGATATTTCATCTTCCAATGAAGAATTGAATTCACTTGAGAATATAATTGAAGAGAAGAATGCTGAATATAAAGAACTCGAACAAGGCAAAGTAAAATTAAACGAACAAGAAAAAGAAATTGACTTTCGCTATCGAGAAGTAAGAAAGCAAATTTCTGATAAAGAAGAGCAGCAAAATATATTTAGAAAAGATCGCGAAGCTGTTTCGGAAGAAATTCACTCAAGCGAAATTAAGCTGAGTGAAATCGGAATGAAGTTGAGCAATCTTCAGGAAAATATTAAAGAGAATTACTCGATTGCGATTGAGTTAAAAACTTTTGACGACTTAGAAATATTTGATTTCAACCAGCGGACAGAGGAAGTTCATTCGCTTAAGCAGCAAATAAAAAATCTCGGGCCTATAAATCTTCTTGCATATTCCGAGTTTGAGGAAGAGAAGCAGCGGTTTGATTTTCTATCTAAGCAAAGGAATGATCTGCTTGAATCCGAAAAAGATATTGTAAAAACGATTGAAGAAATTAATACAACTGCACAATCTCAGTTCATGGATACGTTTGAAAAAATTAAAACAAACTTCGTAAATATTTTCCGCGGACTTTTTAATCCCGGCGATGAAGCAGATCTAAAACTTGAAGAAAATGTTGATCCGCTTGAAGGGAAGATTGAAATTATTGCAAAGCCGAAAGGCAAACGCCCAACTTCAATAGAACTTCTTTCCGGCGGAGAAAAAACTTTAACTGCAATTGCTCTTTTGTTTGCAATTTATTTGGTGAAACCAAGTCCGTTTTGTATTCTTGATGAAATTGATGCGCCGCTTGATGACGCAAACATTGATCGATTCACAAAAATAATTCATGACTTCAGCACCGACACACAATTTATTGTTGTTACACATAATAAGAGAACGATGGAAGCGGCTGATACTCTTTATGGCGTTACTATGCAGGAAGAAGGAGTATCGAAATTAGTAAGCGTAAGATTTAATGAGGATTTTAATTTTGTATCGTAATTACACCGATTATTTTGAAATTTTTTTTAACGGAAATCAATTTAACTACAGCATTTTAGTTCAAGCGGCAATTTTCACAATTTTATTTTTTGGTTTGTACGCAAATGCATTTGCTCAATGGATAAATAATCCTTCCGTCAATACGCAATTAGTAATTGATACACGCGATCCGGTTAATATTTCTGCCGTGAGTGATTTAAACGGCGGATCATTCATGGTCTGGCAGGATAATAGAAATGGATTTCAGAACGAAGTTTATTTTTCGCATGTAGATGTGAATGGAAATATCAGTCTTCGACCCGATGGGAAAAGAATTTCTCAATTAGCCGGTGCAGAAGAAAACCCGGTCTGCGCAAAAGAATATCCGGGCGCCGCAGTTGTTCTATGGAAAGATTATACTTATTCAAATAACGGAGATTTATTTGCTCAACAAATTTTATATGACAATAGTTTTGGCTGGACAGATAACGGAATAAGATTAACAAATTCAAATGATGAAATCAGCCAATATTCTGTCAGCACGGATCAATCCGGTGATTTATATATTTCTTATATAGCAAAAGAACCTGAAATTACCGGCGAGTATAAAATTGAAATTCAAAAAATATCTAGTGAGGGAAAACCTCTTCTGAAATCCGGCGGTGAAGTTCTATACAAATCGCATGAAAGAAAAAGCATGACGAATATAATACCGGATGAAAATGGCGGCGCTTTTGTTTTCTGGATTGAAATGCAAAATGGGAAAAGTATTATTTTCGGTCAGCATTTTAACGCTGATGGAAAAGCAACCTGGGATAAAAAACCGGTTGATGTTTCCGGTCCATCTCATAATGTAATTACTTATGCAGCGAAAAAAATTGAGGATCAATCAATTTATGTTGCGTGGCAGACGTTAAAAAAAGAAAAAGAAATCTATCATCAAATTGTAAACAGTAAAGGAAAAATAATCTGGGCACGCGGCGGTAGATTGGTTACAACATTAAAAGGGAATCAGGTTAATCCGGAAGTGAACAAAGCTGACTCTTCCATAATATTAAGCTGGACGAATGAACAAGGCAATGACAAAGATGTTTATATTCAGAAATTTAACAGAAATGGAAAACCAATCTGGAACAAACACGGAGTTCCAGTTATAAAACTAGCCGGTGAACAATTCGGTCAGCAGATCGTAGGTGATGGAAAAGGCGGCGTTATTTTAGCATGGATCGATAGAAGAATAAATTTGTCTTATGCGGATATTTATGCTCAAAGAATAAATGAAGACGGCAGCAGGAAATGGGATTCTCTTGGTTTGGCTGTCGCTTCCAATCATAATACTTTGAAAAGTTATCTTACTTTAGTTTCTGATGAAAGCGGCGGTGCAATTGCGATTTTCAAAAATATGCGAAATGGAAAGAATGAAATTTACGGACAGAAAGTTTTCAGCACCGGGACATACGTTTCGGAAATTGTTGATTTTAATACGCAGCTTTCCGGCGATTCAATAAAAGTAGAATGGTACACAACAAACGAAAGAGGTTCTACCCGCTATGATGTTGAAAGAAGCGAACAACAGGATAACGGAAATATAAATTGGAATGTTATTGGCTCTATAAATTCTGCCGGAAAAACAAATGCGGCAAAGTATGAATATTTTGATTCGCCCACAGTTACCGGGACTTTATATTATCGCGTTGTTGAAACCGATGTTCAAGGAAACGAAGTGAAATCGAACATCAGCAGAATTAATTTTTTTGGTGCATCGTCGGATGTAATTGTTGCACAGAATATTCCAAATCCTTTTTCCGATTCTACAACAATCAGTTTTTATCTGCCTGATCCATCACCGGTTACAATAGAGTTCTTTGATGATCATGTGGAAAAGATAAGTGAAATTGATAAATCATTTCCAGCCGGTGAGAATTCAATTACTTTTCATTCTTCGGGATTAAGACCGGGAATTTATTTCTACCGGTTCAAGGCAAACGATTTTGTTGATGTTAAAAAAATGGTTATTACAAATTAGTTTTTTCAATGGATAAGAAATTTAAAGTATTTGTAGACTTTGACGGAACGATTACCAAGCTCGATGTAGGCGATTCTATTTTTAGACAGTTTGGTAATAAGGAAGAAGTTGATAAAATAATTGAAGATTTGTTGGACGATAAAATATCAGCTAAACAATGCTGGCTGTCTTTATGCGAATCAACCGGGAAAATTGATAAAAATAAATTCGATGAATTTATTTCTACGATGGAAATTGACGAATCATTTCCTTCGATAGTAAATTTTTGTAAGCAGAATGAAATCGAACTCTTCGTTCTTAGCGACGGCTTTGATTATTATATAAAAAAAATATTTGAAAAAGAAAATTTACAAGACATTAAAATTTATTCTAATAAATTAACTATCGGCGAAGATGGAAAATTGATTCCGTCATTTCCGTTTTTAGATTCGCAATGCACAACATCTGCGAATTGTAAGAGAAATCATATTATCAATCATAGCAGTGACGAAGATTTTACTGTATTTATCGGCGATGGGAATTCAGATAAGTACACAGTCCAGTTTTGTGATTTCATCTTTGCCAAAGATGATTTACTAAAATTTTGTGAAGCTGAAAGAATAACATACTTCCCATTCAAAAATTTTTACGAAGTGATAACGAAGCTTGAGCAGCTTCGGCAAAAAAAGAGATTAAAAAAACGGCATCAAGCCGAATTAAAAAGAAAAGAACTTTACATGATGGAGTAGTTGGGTTGTTGTCGGTGGAATGTTGGTGTCTTGCCAACAACTATTATCAACACCAAATGGATTAAAAATTATGTCAAACATCGCAAATAAATTTTTTAAATACAGAAGTTATACACCAATTCCATTTTTAATTCTGATGTTTTTGTATGAAGATGCAAACATCTGGAGTTTAATTCTGGGATTCATGATAGCAATTGCCGGAGAGATGATTCGATTCTGGGGAGTTAGCTGGGCCGGAAGCGAAACAAGAACAACCGGAAGCGTTGGCGGAACTTTTTTAATTGTCAGCGGGCCGTTTGCGCATGTTCGCAATCCGCTTTATGTGGGCAACATGCTTATGTATTTTGGATTCGGAATAATGTCGTTCGCAATATTTCCATACTTGCAAATTGTGGCGTTAGCTTTCTTTGTTGTTCAATATCATTTTATTGTCAAAGAAGAAGAAGGATATTTAAGAAATGCATACGGAAAAAGTTATGAAGATTATGAAAATAATGTCCCTCGTTTTTTCCCAAAATTGATTTCATATAAAGCGAAAGATGTAAAGCAGCCGCTTTTCGATTGGAAAGAAGGATTGAAATCAGAAAAGAGAACTTTGCAGGCTTTCACTTTCGTTTCTTTAACAATTTTTCTTTTGTGGTTTATCAGAAGATTTTAAAAGAATAAAAATGTTAGTAAAAAATTTGAGTAAGAACTTGATGATAATTGCAGGAGAAGTTTCAGGTGATATTCACGGGGCTTCGTTGATCCGCGAATTAAAAGAGCTTGACAGCAGCTTGGAGATCTTTGGTATTGGCGGTGATTTGATGAAAGATGCCGGCATGAAAATAAATTATCATATTAACCGGATGGCATTCCTCGGATTTGTTGAGGTGCTGAAACATATTCCGTTCATAAAAAAAGTTCGAAACGATTTGCTGGAAATAATAAAAGAAAAAAATATTAAAAGCGTAGTTCTAATTGATTACCCTGGATTCAATTTAAGTATTGCTAAAAAAATTAAAAGGCTTGGAGTAAAAATAATTTATTATATCTCCCCGCAAGTTTGGGCTTGGGGTTCGGATAGAATAAATAAGATAAAAAACCTTGTTACAAAGATGCTTGTTGTTTTTTCATTTGAAGAAGAACTTTATAACCAAGCCGGAGTTAACGTTGAGTTCGTCGGTCATCCATTACTTGAACGGATAAAGAATTATAATTTTCTAACTAAGGATGAACTCTGGAAAAAATTTGAATTGGATAAGTCAAAAGAAGTATTATTAATCCTTCCCGGAAGTAGAAACCAGGAAGTTGAAAAAATTTTTCCCGAAACAATTGCGGCAGCAGAAAAAATTGCTGCGGAGTTTAATCTTCAAATTGTTACGGCTTGTTCTTCAAATATTGATGAGAAATTGTTAACCAGAATTTCCGGATCAGTTAATAATAAAATTGTAAAAGGATACACTTACGATTTTCTAAAATATTCTAAAATAGGAATCGTTAAATCCGGTACATCCACTTTAGAAGCAGCATTGTTTGAACTGCCGATGGTGATCGTTTACAAAACAAGTTATTTAACTTATTTAATCGGGAAGAATTTAATTAAGGTTGACAATATAGGAATGGCAAACATAATTGCCGGAGAAAATGTTGTGCCGGAATTAATACAGGATAAAGCCGACAGCATTTCGATATATAATGAATGTAAAAAAATTCTTTCGGACGGGCTGCTCTACCAAATGATAAAAAATAAATTAGGAAAAATAAAAGAGAAGCTTGGAACTGAAGGAGCTTCTAAGAGAGCTGCAAAAGCTATTTATGCAATTGTGAATGAAACTTAGAAAATTAAAACAGGATTCATTAAGATTTATTGGAAATTATTTCCTTTTAAGTGCAGTTAATGTTCTTTGTAAAACTTTAAGAATAACTTTGAAAAATAAAAAAGTTATTGATGAACTAGATAAAGAAGGCAAAAACTATGTGCTGGCATTTTGGCACGGCACAATGCTGCTTCCGTGGTACATCAATAGAAGAAAAAACTTTGCTGCTTTGATAAGCAAAAGTAAGGACGGCGAATTGTTAGCTAAGATTTTGAAACATTGGAAATATGAAGTTGTTAGAGGATCGAGCAGCACCGGAGGAAATGTAGCTCTCGGCATTATGATTGATTATGCCAGAAATAAATCTTCAATTGCCATTACTCCGGATGGTCCGAGAGGCCCAATTCATAAGATGAAAGCCGGCGCAGTAATTACGGCAAAGAAGAGCGGGCTTCCGCTGGTGCTCGTTGGAATAGGAATTAAGCGGAAAAGAATTTTGAAGAGCTGGGACAAATTTGAAATTCCTGGCTTGTTCACAAAAGTTAATGTTGTTTTTTCCGATTTTATGGTTATAGATAGAAACCTAAGTTATAATGAAACATCAAAAATGATTTCGAATAGTGAAATGAAATTAAATGAATTGCAAAAAGAAGCGAACATATTTTGAAAAAATATTTTAGGCAAATTCAATAATCATATAAAAACTGTTGAATGAAATTTTTAAGAATAATATTATTCCCGGCAACACTGTTTTATGCGGTAATTATAAGATTAAGAAATTTGTTCTTTGAAAAAAAAATATTTCAATCAAAAAAAGTTTCTGCAAAAATAATATCGGTTGGAAATATAACTGTTGGCGGCTCCGGCAAAACTCCGATGGTAATTTATTTGTCTAAACTATTAAAGAACGAAGGCAAAAAAGTTGGTGTTCTAAGCCGTGGATACGGAAGAAGATCTATGGGTTATATTTTAGTTTCAAAAGATGAGCAAATTTTAACTTCGGTTGATTTATGCGGCGATGAAATATATCAGACTGTAATTGACTGCAAAATTCCAGCAGCAGTTTCCGAAGATAGAGTTTATGGTGCCGAACGAATGACTAAGGAAACCAACGTAAATATAATTGTCCTTGATGACGCATTTCAGCATAGATGGATTGAAAGAGATGTTAATCTGCTCCTTTGTGAACAAAGTTTTCTTTATGATTCATCAATTACAAACATGAACTTATTACCGACAGGAATAATGAGAGAACCTTTTGAATCAATAAGCAGAGCTGACGCAGTAATTATAAACCGAAAATTTTCAGAGAAAAAAGATATTCCATTTCAATTGAAAAAATATTTTATGAAACCGGAAACATTTCATGCCCAATATAAATCAATTGGTTTCGTGGATGTTAAGAAAAAAAATGTTTACAGCATAAAAGAATTCGAAGGACAAAAAAGCTTGGTTGTATCTGGAATAGCGAATCCATATTCTTTCATAAATGCTTTGAAACAAACAAATGTAGATACGCAGAATCAAATAATTTTTAGAGATCATAAAAATTATACTTTGAAAGAAATCCAAAAGATTAGGAAAAAGTTTTATTCAACTAATTCACACTCGGTTGTTACAACCGAAAAAGATGCTGTGAAATTTTCAAAGTACACAAAAGAGCTTGATGACATCGATATTTATTATTTGAAGATTGAAATTGAAATAGACGAAATAGAAAAGTTTAGAACTTTTGTTCTTAACAAAATAAATTAAAATGAAATTTAAAAATAAATGATAGTTGCTGTTCTATCTTTCAAAACAGACAAAAGAAAATATAAAATACAAATGATTACTAATTATGGAGGAATAGTATAAAATGGCAAAAGAAAAAAAATACGTTTATTATTTTGGAGGCAAGAAGGCTGAAGGTAAGGCCGATATGAAGAACCTCCTTGGTGGAAAGGGCGCTAACCTGGCTGAAATGGTAAATATAGGATTACCTGTTCCGGCAGGGTTCACAATTACAACCGAAGTTTGCACGGCTTATTACAAAAACAATAAGAAATATCCGAAAGAACTTACTAAGCAAGTTAAAGCTGCTCTTGCAAAAGTTGAAAAGGAAATGGGTGCTGATTTTGGTGACGGGAAAAATCCGCTGTTAGTTTCGGTACGATCCGGTGCTCGTGCATCAATGCCAGGTATGATGGAAACAATTTTAAATGTTGGTCTCAATAATATTACACGCGAAGCATTGATTGCAAAAACAGGTAATCCTCGATTCGTTTATGATTCACACCGCCGATTAATTCAAATGTACTCAGATGTTGTTATGGAAAAGGCAGCCGGCATTGAACCTCATGAAGGAAAAGGCGTTCGCCATCAGCTTGAAAAAGAATTAGAAAAGATGAAGCATGAACGCGGTGCACATAACGATACCGATCTTACAGCAGACGACCTAAAAGAATTAATTGAAATTTATAAAGCTAAAGTTCAGGAAGTTCTTGGTAAGCCTTTCCCTGAAGATCCAATGGAACAATTATGGGGCGCTATTTCAGCAGTATTCCAAAGCTGGATGGGCAAACGTGCGATCTCATATAGAAGATTCGAAAGCATTCCGGATGATTGGGGTACGGCAGTAAACGTTCAGTCAATGGTGTTCGGAAATATGGGCGATACTTCGGCCACCGGTGTTGCGTTCACCCGTAACCCAGCAACCGGAGAAAATTATTTTTACGGTGAGTGGCTGCCAAATGCTCAAGGTGAAGATGTTGTCGCTGGAATTAGAACTCCCAATCCAATTAATGAAGTTGGAAAGAATGAACACTCGGCGCATCTCCCTTCACTTGAAACAGGTATGCCCACAACATATAAACAGCTTCACAATATTCAGCGTACATTAGAGAAGCATTATCATGATATGCTTGATATTGAATTTACAATTCAAGATGGCAGACTTTATATGCTTCAATGCCGCGTTGGAAAAAGAAATGGCCCTGCCGCTGTTAGAATGGCTCTCGACATGTACAAAGAAAAATTAATTACAAAAGAAGATGCGGTAATGCGGGTACAGCCTTCTCAGCTTGATGAATTACTTCACCCGATCATAGATCCGGCTAAAGAAAAATCATCAACTGTAATAGCTAAAGGATTGCCAGCTGGCCCTGGCGGCGCAACCGGTCAAGTGGTTTTTTCTGCCGTTGACGCTGTTGCTTGGATGAAAGAAGGAAAGAAAGTTATTCTCGTTCGTGAAGAAACAAATCCGGAAGACATAGAAGGTATGCGTGCTGCTCAAGCAATCTTAACTGGACGCGGCGGAATGACTTCACACGCTGCTTTAGTTGCTCGCGGTTGGGGTATATGCTGTATCGTTGGTGCCGGTTCAATTAAAATTAATTATGCTGAAAAATATTTTACAGTCGGTGACGTAACTGTTCGTGAAGGTGATTGGCTTACACTCAACGGTTCAAAAGGAACTGTTTACCAGGGTGAATTACCTATGATCAAGGCTGCGGAAGAAAATCCTGACTTCCAGGTTTTCATGAAACTGTGTGATCAAGTTAGAAAATTAAAAGTTAGGACGAATGCCGATACACCGGAAGATGCAGCAAAGGCGCGTGCGTTCGGTGCAGAAGGTATTGGATTGTTCAGAACAGAACATATGTTCTACGGAATAAATTCTGAAGAGCCGTTATTTAAGCTTCGCAAGATGATTCTTTCCAGTTCCGAAGCTGAAAGAGTTAACGCTGTTAACGAACTCTTCCCGCATGTTAAATCAGATATCAAAGGAACGCTGGAAGCTATGGATGGTTACGGTGTAACAATCAGAACACTTGATCCACCACTTCATGAATTTGTTCCTAATAGACAGGATGAAAGAGAAAAGCTTGCATCAAGTCTTGGTATTTCTATTGAAGAGTTAAATGAACGCGCAGATAAGCTTCATGAAAATAATCCGATGATGGGACACCGCGGTGTTCGTCTTGGAATTACTTATCCCGAAGTTACTGAAATGCAGGTTCGTGCAATCTTCGAAGCTACCGCAGAATTATTAAAGGAAGGAAAGAAACCTTTTCCTGAAATCATGATTCCAGTTACTTGTACTGTTAATGAAATCAAACATCAATATGATATTGTTAATAAGGTACATGCTGAAGTTTGTGAGAAATTCGGATTGAAAAAAATTCCTCACCTCACTGGAACTATGATTGAAATTCCACGCGCTGCGTTGACTGCAAATAAAATTGCTGAAGTTGCACAATTCTTCTCGTTCGGAACAAACGACTTAACTCAAATGGGATTTGGATTTTCACGAGATGACATCGGCGGTTTCTTGCCGGATTATTTGGAAAAGAAAATTCTGCCTGAAGATCCATTCCAATCAATTGATCAAGAAGCAATTGGTGAATTAATGAAGATTGCGGTTGAGCGCGGCCGTGCTACTCGCCCTGATCTTAAAATCGGAATTTGCGGCGAACATGGCGGAGAACCAAAATCTGTTGAGTTCTGTCATCGCATCGGTTTGAACTATGTTAGCTGTTCACCATTCCGCGTTCCGATTGCCAGATTAGCGGCTGCACATGCAGTTGTGAAAGAGATGAAAGCAGCAAAACCAGCTGCAAAGAAAGCTGTTGCAAAATCTTCAAAAAAGAAAGTAGTTGCAAGAAAGAAAAAATAATTAATTAACATTTATTCGGAGGGAGATAATATATCTCCCTTCAGATAATTAAGAATTCACTTTAAAAAGGTAATGAAGAATGAAATTATCAGACTTCAAATATAATTTGCCGAAAACTTCAATTGCTAAATATCCCGTCTCACCAAGAGATAAATCAAAACTAATGGTATTAAATAGAGAGACACAGGAGATAGAAAATCAAACTTTTTCTGATGTCGTTGATTATATGGAAAAAGGTGATATTCTGGCTGTCAACGAAACAAAAGTTTTTCAAGCAAGGCTCTATGGCAAAAAAGAAAAGACCAATGCAAAAATAGAAGTATTTTTATTGAGAGAATTAAATGCTGAAGAATGTATTTGGGATGTTATTGTAGATCCGGCACGTAAAGTTAGGATAGGAAATAAAATTTATTTTAACGATAAACTTTGGTGTGAAGTAATTGATAACACTACTTCGCGCGGACGAACCGTTAGATTTAATCAACCAGGCAACGTTTATAAAGCAGTAGAAAAAATTGGATTAACTCCACTGCCGCCTTATATAAAAAGAGAACCGGAACAATCTGATAAAGAAGATTATCAAACTATATTTGCTCGAGTTGACGGCGCAGTAGCCGCACCAACTGCTGGTCTTCATTTTACTCCAAAGCTTCTTCAGAAAATTGAAAAGAAAGGAGTCCAAATTGTGCCTGTTGTTCTCCATATTGGATTGGGAACATTCAGGCCGGTTGAAGTTGAAGACTTAACAAAACATAAAATGGATTCCGAATTTTATGAAATTACTCCAAACACATCCGAAACAATAAACAAAGCGATCCACGCAAAGCACAATATTATTGTGGTCGGAACAAGCACTTGCCGGGCTTTGGAAACCAGTGTTACTGCCGAAGGTTTTGTAAAACCTAACAGAGGCTGGACAGATAAGTTTATCTATCCTCCTTATGATTTTAAAATAACAGATAAATTGATTACAAATTTTCATACCCCCGAATCAACTCTGTTAATGCTTGTCAGCGCTTTTGCAGAAACTGAGTTCGTAATGAAAGCATACAAGAAAGCTTTGAAGGATAATTTTAGATTTCTTAGTTACGGCGATGCAATGATGATATTATGAAAATCTTTGCAGTCATACCGGCTGGAGGTAAAGGCGTTAGAAGTGGCTTTTCTGTTCCGAAGCAATATCTAAAGTTCAACGGTAAAGAATTAATTGTTTATACATTAGAAACGTTTCAAAAAAACAAACTAATAAACGAAATTATAATTTCCGCTGACAAAGCTTATTTTTCTATTCTCAACAGAATAAAAACAAAATATAAGCTTGCAAAAATTAATAAAATTGTTGAAGGCGGAAACGAAAGACAAGATTCAGTTTTTAACGCTCTAACTTCTCTTTCGGCAGATAAAAATGATTTAATAGTTGTTCACGATGCCGCACGTCCTCTTCTATCTTCAAAAATTTTGACGGAAGCAATAACCGTAGCGAAGAAAAAAGGTAATGCCTTGGTTTGTGTAAAAGCAAAGGATACTATTATCAAAGGGAACAAAATAGTTGATGAATACATAAGCCGGGAAGAAATTTATTATGTTCAAACTCCGCAAATATTTAAATATGGTGATTTAATGGACGCAATGGAAAATGCGTATGAAAATAATTTTTACGGCACAGACGAATCAATGCTTGTAAAAAATATCGGTAAGAAAATAAATTTGGTTGAAGGTTCGTTTCTTAATTTTAAAATTACAACCAAATCGGACATTGATTTATTTAAGCAACTAATTTGAACTATTATTTCGTATTGAAAAGGAACGTAATCCCGGTTGTTGCATCTAAATAAATGCGAAAAAAGATCGATAATAAATTGATTAAATACAATTAAAGGGAAATAATACCCGAAATTGTTGTTTATCATTGAAATTTTAATCTAATCTTTATAGGTTAGCAACTCAATGATTTAAAGGTTATTGAAATTATGTTTTTATTAGCAACGATTATAATACTCTCTTACCTAGTGGGATCTATTCCGACAAGTATAATTGTAACCAAATTAGCTAAGGGAATTGATATTAGAAATTACGGAAGCGGCAACGCAGGCGGTACAAATGTTATGCGTGTGCTCGGCTGGAAACATGGAGTGCTGGTTATTATTTTAGATGCTTTGAAAGGTGTTCTTGCAGTTGTTGTTGTTGCCAGGCTTCATTATGGCTCAATGCCTTTTAATAACGCAACTCCGTTTGATGATTTTACTTTGGTTCAAATTATTGCCGGTATCTCTGCTGTTATCGGACATATCTGGACCGTCTTTGCCGGGTTCAGAGGAGGCAAAGGAATTGCTACCGCATTGGGAATGCTTTTAATGATTACGACTGTTGACATGTTGATCGCTATCGGCGCATTTATAATTGTTGTTTCAATCTCCCGGTATGTTTCTCTTGGTTCCATCGTTGGAGCTATTGTTGTTCCTTTAGCTTTAGTTATTCGCGAGAATATTTTTAATGTCAATGTTCCTAGCTACAATACCTTATTACCTTTTGTAATTGCGGTATCGTTGCTGGTTATTTTTACTCATCGCAAAAATGTTGTTCGTTTATTAAATGGGAACGAACACAAGGTAAGTTTTTCTAAAAAGAAAAAATAATTTTTTTAATTAATGAAAATTTCTGTCTTAGGGGCAGGCGGTTGGGGAACGACCCTGGCTATTCTGCTTCATTATAATGGACACGATGTAACCCTTTGGGAATATCAAAAGCATTATGTAAAAGTTTTAGATAAGACAAGAGAAAATTCAGTTTACCTTCCCGGAATAAAAATTCCATCAGAAATTAAGATTACTCATGATCTTGAAGAATCCACTTTCAAGAAAAATATGATTGTCCTCGCTGTGCCGTCTCAATTTTTGCGTTCAGTTATTAAAGATATTAGATCAACAAATTTAAAGGATACATTACTTGTAAGCGTTGCAAAAGGGATTGAAAAAAAATCTTTGATGACAATGTCCCAAATGCTGATTGATGTTGTACCTTCGTTGGATGCCGGACAAATTGGAGTGCTTTCAGGTCCAAGCCATGCAGAAGAAGTCAGCCGCAGAATTCCAACCGCAGTAGTTGCCGCTTCTAAAAATCACGATACATCAAAAACAATTCAAGCTGCCTTTATGACTTCATATTTTAGAGTTTATTCATCAACTGATATTCTTGGCGTTGAATTAGGCGGCGCTTTCAAAAATGTAATTGCTATCGGCGCGGGAATTATTGACGGAGCCAAGTTTGGAGACAACACAAAAGCTGCCATCATGACGCGCGGAGTTGCGGAGATTGCGCGCTTAGGTGTTGCAATGGGTGCTTGCCCGGAAACTTTTTCGGGCTTATCAGGCATGGGAGATTTAATTGTAACCTGCATGAGCCGCCACAGTCGTAATCGATTTGTCGGCGAACAAATTGGAGCAGGTAAAAAATTAAAAGATGTTTTAAAATCAATGGACATGGTTGCTGAAGGAGTTGAAACAAGCCGCTCAGCTTCTGAGCTTTCTAAAAAGCTGCAGGTAGAAACGCCGATTACCGATGAAGTTTATAAAATTCTTTTCGAAGATAAAGATCCCGTTAAAGCTACAAACGATTTGATGACCCGCGATATGAAGATGGAATGAATAGTCAACGGGTAGAATACTATTCACAAGTGATCAAATATTATTTTTGAATTATTAGAATGTAAAACTTATGTTCTTTTAGAAAAAATTAAATAATTTATGGAATATCTTTTGCCATACGATGATTAAATCTTTTTAAAACTTATTAAACTAAATATCGGGGGTTTGCCATGCTCTCCAAATTATCATTCAATACTTTTGTTAGATTTCATTTTATTTCTTTTAGCCAAGCAAAGATTAAATTGAGTTTAATTTGCTCAATTGTTTTTTTTCTTCCAATAATTGTTTTTGCACAACCATTACCGCAAGGAGAACAATCAGCAATTAAACAGGTTATTTTGGATTCAAATAATGTAAAGACCGTGTTTTTTAATTACGGCTCATTTAGTAAACCAAATTATTTGGGAAATGTTGCAGATATGGTTTGGAATGGGTTGGGCTATATGTTTGAATTCGGTCCCATTGTTGCTGCAAAAGTTATAAACGATAACGGAGATACATTAAGGATAACAGACGATTCTTTTGTACTGCCTTCTCAAGGAACTTACTCGCCAGATGGAAGTGTTAAATGGGGTTGGCTGCCTGATTCAGGTTATGCTAATCCGAATCAGAATGAAATTGCTACAAAAAATAATCCCGCTTCATGGCCAAGCAGTTGGACATCCTGGCCGTATGGTGATAGTGTTTATACAAGTTTGAACGAAGCGTATTATGTTATGGATGATTTTTCAAATGCTAAGTTTCCATATTATCCGTTTCCAGGAGATACAACAAAAAGAGGATTGGGATTAAAAGCTGAAGTTCGCGTATATGAATTTGGCGGCTCTTTAAAAGATGCATTATTAATTAAATATAAAATCACGAATGTTAGTCAAAAAAACCTGAGTGAAGTTTATTTCGGCTTTCAAGGCGATCCGCATATTGGGGGATATAATGATTATTCAGATGATAGGGTCCATCTTATTGGTCCAAATGGACCGGCAGGAGATGTCAATAATTACTTTGCCAAAAACACGATATATTTATGGGATAACGATGGCTTGGGAATGGGTGGAAAACATCCGGGATATATGAGCTTTAAGTTTTTAAATACTCCGGATAATAAAGATTTAACTTCTTTTCATACCGCACCATATACAAATTCATTACCCAATGTTCCTAATAACAGCGCATTAATGTGGAACTGGTTATCCGGGGGAATAGACACATCAAGCACTCTATATACTCAACCAGGTGATAATATTATAAATTTTGGAACAGGTTCTTTTAGTCTTGCGGCTGGTGAAACCAAAGAAATTGAATTAGTCATATTCTTCTCAAATGATTTTCAAGATATGAAAAACGATGCTGTAACAATGTACTTCGATCATAACTGGCCCGGCATAGGAAATCAAATTGGCGGAAGCGGCGGAAATAATAATTATAAGATAGAGCTTACTTCACAAAATTCAGGAGCGTTCAGCGGTGATGTACCCGTGACCTGGAAATATAGCGGAACGGATGTTAACGCAAAGCTTTTAATAGAATATTCATCTGACCGCGGCAGTAGTTGGTACCCGGCTGCTTGGGATATTCCCATTGATTCATCTTATATGTGGAATACTGTTAATTATAAAGATGGTGTAAATTATTTATTAAGGCTGGTCTCTTATAATCCTTTTAGAATGAGCCAGTATTATTACAATATTTCATCCGCCAAATTTACAGTTAATAATCCCGGTGATGCGCAGCCGGAACTTGAATTAAATATTCCGTTTGTAAATTCGGTAATTGCACAAAAAACTATTAGCATTCCCTGGCTTGCAGAAGATGCCGACAATAATCAGCTAAGTATTGATTTGGAATATTCAACTAATCAGAGTGGACCATTTACCGAAATTTCTAAAAGTAATTATTCAACCGGTATAAATTCATTTGCATGGGATGTCAGCTCCGTTCCCAATGCGAATAATTATTACCTTAAGGTTACTGCATCCGATGGGGTACTGGATTCCTCTTTGGTAGCAGGTCCCTTCAGTATTAATTATTCAGAGAATTCATATGTTACCAATAACTTTATCCATTTATCCGGGAATTCTACGCCGACTTTTTATTTGCAGGAAATAGATACATCCCAAATAACCACTGATACTTATGAATTGACTTTTAATGCTAGCAATCCTGCTCAAAAGACAATGTCTATAAAGGATGTAAATAATGGGAAAGTGGTTTTAAGCGATTACTTTTTACAGCAAGGAATATCAACTCCGGAATTTGATGGAATAAAATTAACCGTGAACGATATTCCAACAGGAATTAATTATGACGAATCAAAATTTAATAGAAGTGATTTAGATTCAACTGCCAAAATAACTTTTCCACCTATTGCAGGTAATCCGAAAGTTGCTGTTCCGCAGGATTGGATAATTGCTTTTAATAATATGGATACAAATCTCAACAGCAACTATATTTTTCCGGGAGACACCGCAAGCACCAACATAAATAATGTTAAAGTTATTACTCCATTTCATATCTATAATATAACCGGTGGAAAATATCCAGCTCAATATATTGCCTTTGTTAATTTAAGTACTCAAAATTTGTCAAGATGGAAACCATCTCAATCAATTATTTTACAACCACAGGAAGCTTCAGGACCAACTACATCTTATCAAATAGAATTTAATTTTAGTAATTCTAATCTGCCGCATGCTGGCGATACTTTGCATGTTATTACTTATAAAGAAATTGCTTCGAATGATGTTTTCAGATTTGCAGTAAGAAATAATACTGTCATTACTCACGTAAAAAGATTGACTGAACCGGATTCTTATTTGCTTGAACAAAACTATCCGAATCCCTTTAATCCAACTACTGCGATTGAATATCAAATTCCGCAAAGCTGTTTTGTTACGTTAAAGATTTATAATTTTCTGGGGCAGGAAGTAACAACTTTATTAAATGAATTCCAGAGCAAGGGAAAGTATTCGGTTAAGTTCGATGCATCTTATCTTGCAAGCGGAATTTACTTTTATCAACTTCGCTCCGGTAATTATATCTCCACAAAAAAGATGCTGCTTCTAAAATAATAATTTTCCTAGAGACGCTCGACTGAGCGTCTCTACAATTCATAACTTTTAATACTTTTTAGAGTTTTCTTCGCTTTCAGCCCATTTTGACGAACTTGCAGCATGTTTACCATACCCAAAGCCAATTTCGTCGTACTTGCGATAGACTTAGCCCAACTTGCAGCAAATCCTGCCAACTTGGAGCTAATTTCACCGAACGTGGAATGAATTTAGACATGCTTGCAGCTTATTTTACCAAACTTATAGTATACCAGGATTACTTGGAATTGGTTTCGATTTACTTGCAATCAAGCTCATCAAACTTGGAGCTAATTTCGACGTGCTTGTAGGTGATTTCATCCGGCTTTCAGCTAACTCAACTTACTTGGAATAAACTTTACCAGGCTTGGAGTAAAATTACTTCTGCTAGTAATATGTTTTGCCGAACTTGTAATTAGTTTCCAGTGTCCGTAAGAATGTTTCTATTTACTTGCAACAGCTTTTTCTCAGCCTGAAATTAATTTCATCTTACATGAAGTTTATGTTCGCGCCAAAGAAGCATGTATTGCAGGCTTTAAGAATAATTTCATCGGACATGTAATCCATTAAAGATCTCACGTCTCTCATCTCCCCGGCAAAGAAATTCCTTTTATCTTTCTATAAAGTGAAACTGCATAAGAGTCCGTCATGCCGGAAACAAAATCGGTAATTTTTAAAAGACGAACATACAGATCATCATCAGGCTTTGCATCTTTCCCTAAAAATTGTTTTGGCAAAAGCTTAAGTAAAGTTTTTCCTTTTGGCGTTGACCTTCCTTCTGCTGCATCATTTACTGCTTGAATAAAAGAATCTAGCAGTCCGCCGAGAACTTCATATCCTGCAGCTTCTCTTTCGATTACACTTTTATATGAATAAATTTTATCGATTGAAATTTCTTTAATCTTCTCCAGCAAGTCTCCGGTTAGAATAATTGAAACTAGATCTTTCTCAAGCTTACCGCTCAAAATATTTTTCTCGTTGTCTAAAAAAACTTCAGCGATGTTTTCAATAACGGAGTTAATAGACTTCGCACGAAGATAACCGACTTTATCATTCTCATCCCGTTCTTTATATGAATTTAATTTTTTCCCTTTTATAAACGGAAGTAAAAGTTCTTCGGTGTCCTTAAAGGAAAGCAATCCTAAACGGAAACCATCTTCAAGATCCATAATGCGGTAACAAATATCGTCCGCTGCTTCCACAAGAAAAGTTAGCGGATGACGATGCCGCCATATATAATTTTTTTCGATGCTGCGTTTTTCAAGCCCGGTTTCGTCAGCAGTCTCAACGAATAAATCTTTTTCAGATTGAAAGAACCCGAATTTTTTGTACAATTTATTTTTTCCCGAAGGAATTATTTTTGTGTCAGCCTGGAAAGATTCTTTCGGATATTTTGTGAATGCACTCAAGACTGCGCAAGTTAATCTTAACCCACCTTTTATTTTTGGATTCTGAAGTTTGGTCATTATTCTGAATCCTTGTGCATTGCCTTCGAACTTTGTAAAATCATTCCACTGGAGTTCGGTTAGCCCGGCTTTAAATTGTTTACCACCGCCATGTTTAAAATATTCCGCAATTGCATCTTCACCTGAATGGCCGAAAGGCGGATTGCCAATATCATGAGCAAGGCAAGCGGCGGCAACAATTTCACCAAAATGGAAATGCGAGTATTCTTTTTTTAATTCATTATTCCTTTCGATGATTGTTGAGCCGACTAAAGTTCCTAACGATCTTCCCACGCAAGAAACTTCAAAGCTGTGAGTTAACCTTGTATGAACAAAATCATTTTCGGGCAAAGGAAAAACCTGAGTCTTATCCTGTAATCTTCTAAATGCCGACGAGAAAACAATCCGGTCAAAGTCTCTTTGGAACGGACTTCTTCCGTCGTGTAAATTTTGTTGAAAAGATTTTTCATCACAAATTAATTTTCTTGAAAGAAGTTTTGTCCATTCCAATTTGTCACCTTGGTTTTTGATAAACGAGTTCAAATTTAGTAAAGAATAATTTGAACTTCTATCTTATTGTAATTTCTAAATGCTTGATATATTTTTCATTGCAATGAAAACTGAAAAAGAAAAAATATTAAACGAGTCGATTCAATATTTAAAATCGGTTGGTCCGAAGCGCGCAGAAGCATTTAGAAAAGTTGGAATAGTAACAATCAAAGATCTTTTATTTTATTTTCCTACTCGTCATCTCGATAGAACGACAACACTAACCGCTGCCAAAGCATACGGCTATTTGATGAATGGATTTGCAGGCGAATTAACAGTGATCGGGAAAGTAGTCGATAAAGAAAAGTTGAACTTCGGGAGGAAGGGATTGTTGAAAGTTCAGTTCAGAGATTCTACAGGATTTTTTGAATGTGTATGGTTCCAGGGAATAAAATATTTTGAATCGGTTTTTGAAGAAGGAAATATTTTCGCCGTTTCCGGTAAGCCTGCTCTTTCAAAATACGGTAATCTTCAATTTACTCATCCGGATTTTGATAAAATTTCCGAAGAAGAATCTAACAGTTTCATCAACACCGGAAAGATTATCCCTTTCTACCGTATTCCGAAAGAATTAAAAACGACGAACATCGGAGATTTAAGCTTAAGAAGAATTATAAGCCATGCAGTAGAAAGTTATGCTGATAATCTTGAAGAAACTTTGCCGGAGGAAATCTTAGTCGAAAATAATTTTCTCAACCTTGTTGAAGCAGTTAAGAATTTTCACTTCCCCTCGAGTAAAGAAAAATTAAATTCGGCAATTGCCCGGTTCAAGTTTGAAGAATTATTTTATCTTGAATTGCTTGTTGCTCTAAGAAATCACAATTATAAGTCCCAGCTATCCGGTCACTCACTGAAAGTAAAAACAAATCTTGTCCATAATTTTCTGAAAACACTTCCATTTGAATTGACAAAATCTCAATTAAAAGTATTAAGTGAAATTAGAAAAGACATGGAAGAACCGCTCCCGATGAACCGTCTGCTTCAAGGAGATGTTGGAAGCGGCAAGACAATCGTTGCACTCATTGCAATGCTGATTGCTGTTGATAATGGATTCCAGGCTGTTATGATGGCACCTACAGAAATTCTTGCTGACCAGCATGCAAAAAATATTTCAAGATTGATGAATAGGCTTTCGGTTGCTCATAAAGAGCCTGCCTCGCCTTTGGTGAGTCAAGGCGGGAAGGAGATTAAAGTTAGTTTACTTTTGGGAGGACAAAAGAAATCATTGAAAGAAAAAAATCTGCAGGATATAAAGCTAAACGAAGCCGACATAATTATTGGAACTCACGCTTTGTTTGAAGGAAAAGTTAAGTTTAATAATCTTGGTCTCGTTATAGTTGATGAGCAGCATCGATTCGGTGTAGCACAAAGAGCAAGCCTGATGAGCAAAGGAATAACTCCGGATGTAATCGTCATGAGTGCTACGCCGATTCCAAGAACATTATCAATGACTGTTTACGGTGATTTAGATATTTCAGTAATAGATGAAATGCCAAAGAATAGAAAGCCGATCAAAACTATTTTACGAGGTGACAGCAAGCTTCCTGAAATTTATAAATTCATAATTGATAAAATGAAAGATGGATATCAATCATTTATAGTTTACCCGTTAGTTGAAGAATCAGAGAAGCTTGAATTAAAAGCTGCCCAAACATTTTATGACGAACTTAAAGAAACATATTTCAAAAATATTAATGTTGGATTGATTCACGGAAGAATGTCCTGGCAGGAAAAAGAAGAAGTAATGATGTTGTTCCTAGCAAAAAAGTTTGATGTGCTCATCGCAACAACAGTAATTGAAGTCGGCATAGACATTCCCGACGCAAATATAATTCTGATCAATGATGCGCATCGTTTCGGATTATCTCAGCTTCATCAATTGCGTGGCAGAGTTGGCAGAAGCAACAAAACTGCTTACTGTATTCTCATTACGAAAGATGAATTCGCAGCAAGACAGGATAAATTTCAATTTGATCTTGAATATCTTTCTCCTGTCCAGCTTGAAAAATATAAATCTTCAGTAAGGATGCAATCAATGGTAAAATACTCCGATGGGTTTAAAATTGCTGAAATGGATTTAAAGTTAAGAGGACCGGGGGACATTTTCGGCACGCAGCAGAGCGGTTTTCCGGAGCTTAAGCATGCAAACTTAGTCGAAGATGCTGATGTAATTCAGTTCGCAAAGAAGAAAGCATTTGAGCTTATCGAAAAAGATCCTCACCTGCAGAATGAAACCAATCTTGCTGTCAGAAAAAATCTCATCGAACATTATTCATCAAGTCTTCGTTACGCAAAGATTGCCTGAAAAATTTTTTCAATGGCACTTTTAAAGAGATATTTTAAAAAATTTTTCTTATCGAGCTTAGAAAATTTGATTTATGATTTTTTTTTGTTATAAATTTGTCGTGAGAAAATTTTTTTTTGTTGGAATTTTAAAAAAAGTTTTTAAAAATTTTTATGATCAGAAAAAAAATCGAAAAAAGTTTTCGAAAAAAATTTTCTGAGTGATAAAAAAATCTTGACTTAGATTTTTTATTAATTATATTTGCTACAAAAATTTTCTAAGGAGAAAATATTTTATCTTCATTGTTCAATTTTAGATTGAACGTTGCATTAACTTTTAATGTCAAACCAGAAAGTCAAACTTTCCTCGAAGAAGTACCCCCAAATTTAAATACACAACAAACTCAGCCGCAAAAATCTATTGACACCTATGCTGAATGGGATACGTGGGATACTATAAATGCAGTTAAACATGCTATTGAATGTTTTCATAACGTAACATTAGTGGAAGCCGATCACTCTGCGTTCACAAAACTAAAAGAAATAAATCCGGATATAGTTTTTAATATTGCCGAAGGCTTCAATGGAGTGAGCAGAGAAGCACAGATACCATCTATATTAGACATGCTTCAATTACCTTATACAGGTTCAGACCCGTTGACGCTGGCTACTTGTCTTGATAAAGCAAGAACAAAAGAAATTTTATCATATTACAAAATTCCGAATGCAAAATTTATTTTAGTTGATAGTTTAGAACAAGCCAAAGAAATTAATTTAAATTTCCCGCTGATTGTAAAGCCGATCTCAGAAGGATCAAGCAAAGGAATATTTTCCAGTTCGTTTGTTAAAGATCAAAAAGACTTAATTAAAGAAGTTGAAAGAATACTAATTGAATATAACCAAGCGGCGTTGGTGGAAGAGTTTTTGCCGGGAAGAGAATTTACTGTAGCGATCATAGGAAACGGAAGCGAAGCAGAAGTTTTACCAATAGTTGAAATCAGTTACAATGAATTTCCAAAAGATTTTATTCCTATTTATTCATACGAGGCAAAGTGGATTTTAGATACAAAAGAAAATCCGCTTGATGTTTTTTCTTGTCCAGCTAAGATCGATTCAGCGCTTGAGAAAAAAATCAGTGAAACTGTATTGAGAACTTATAATGTTCTTAGATGCAAAGACTGGAGCCGAATCGATGTTAGGCTCGATGCGAATAATGAACCGAATATAATTGAAGTAAATCCGTTGCCGGGAATACTTCCTAATCCAGAAGAGAATTCATGTTTCCCGAAAGCTGCGCGAACTAAAGGTTTAAATTACGACGAGATGATAAATAAAGTTCTTTATGTTGCTGCCAAAAGATATAATTTGATATGAAGAAGAATGCAAAAATTCTGATTTGTTATAATTCGCCTGTTAGCATCTTCACAATCTACAACGGTAAGCCGCAAGCTAACGAACCCGTTGAGGCTGGCTATTCCCCAAACGATCTTTCCGAAACAGCTTTCTCAAAAGAAATAATAAAAATCGAAAAAAGTTTGCTTGATAATTTTACAACCGTAAAATCATTAGCGGTTGATAAAAATATCGAATGTGCTATTTCCTCAATCAATGAATTTTCGCCTGATGTAATATTTAATTTTGTAGAGTCAATTGAAGGAATTTCTACTTATGAATATTGCATGGCTGGACTTTTCCAATTGCTTAATTATGATTTTACAGGAAACCTACCATCGTGCTTAGGAAATTGTTTAAACAAGGAAAGAGCTAAAAATATTTTACGCTCACACAACATTGCTACTCCAAACTCACTTACAATATCGTATTCACAAAAAATTTCTGAACCGGAATTCGGTTTAAATTTCCCGGTAATTCTAAAATTGCTTAATGAAGATGCGAGCATTGGCATTTCTGAATTTTCGGTAGTAAATAATTTTGAAGATTTTCTTAAGCAATTAAACTTCTTACAAAAAACTTATAAGCAGGAAGTAATAGTTGAAGAATATATTAATGGACGAGAATTGAACGTGGCAATTCTTGGGAATAAAGCACTTCCAATTTCAGAAATTGAATTCAGCACTTTGCCTGACGGATTACCAAAGATTGTTACTTATGACGGCAAATGGATGGAGAACAGTATTTATTACGAACATACAAAACCAATTTGCCCTGCCGTATTGGATGAGAACACAAAAAAGAAAGTTGAAGATACGGCTCTTCAAGCTTTTGAAGCAATGAATTGCAGAGATTATGCACGCGTAGATATTCGATTGGACAGAAATAATTTTCCTTATGTTATTGAAGTTAATCCAAATCCGGATATATCAACGGATTCCGGCTTTGTCAGAGCTGCAGCAGCGGCAGGAATATCTTATTCAGATTTACTTTTAACAATTGCAGAGTTTGCATTAGGTAGAAAAAAAAATGATTCGCAGATTAAAGCAGGCTGATGTGAATGCCATTGAAAATATTTTAAAAAGAATTTCAACTTTTTCAGAAACTGAAGTTGAAGTTGCTATGGAGTTGGTAAATATTGCAGCTTATAATTCTGCACAAACAGATTATCATATATTCGTTTATGAAAATAATGAAAAGATTTTGGGTTATTATTGTACAGGTAAAAGGCCTTTAACCGACGGCGTTTTTGATTTGTATTGGATAGCCGCTGATCCGGAATCCGAAATTAAAGGTATTGGAAAAAGATTACTCGAACACGCAGAAAATTTTGTTAAAGAAAATAATGGAAGATGGTTTTTAGCCGAAACATCTTCCAAAGAGAGTTATTCAAAAACTAGAAGTTTTTATTTGAGAAATAACTTTTCAATAGTGGCGCAGATAAATGATTTTTATTCTGTCGGCGACCACTTGGTTGTTTTCGGAAGATATTTTAGTAATTAACAACAATTAGAGGCTAAGTCATGGAACTGTGGCAGCAAATGGTCAGAGACAGTGTTCATACTGTTGATGAACTTGTGGAAAAATTTAATATTGACCGCAAAGTTGCAGAAGATCTGGATGAATTTTTTCAGGCAAGAATAAATCCTTACTATCTCAGTTTAATCCGATCACCTGGCGATCCAATTTGGCGTCAATGCGTTCCGGATAAAGCTGAGCTTGAGGATTTTGACGCAGAAGAAGATCCATTAATGGAAGATGCGATGAGCCCCGTTCCAAATATTACTCACCGCTATCCTGATAGAGCTCTATTTCTTGTTACCAGCCAGTGCGGTTTGTACTGCCGTTTCTGTACACGGAAAAGAAAAGTTGGTGACTACGAAAAAATTTCTATGAAAGGATTAGAAAGTGCCTTTAAATATCTCGAAGCACATACCGAAATTCGTGATGTAATTATGTCCGGCGGTGATCCATTGATGCTGACCGATACAATGCTGGAAAAAATTCTTCAGCGTATACGATCGATTCCTCATATTGAAATTATTCGACTTGGTTCAAAGATGCCTTGCGTTTTACCGCACCGGATTACACCTCAGCTTTGTAATATGCTGAAGAAATATCATCCTATCTATCTTAATACTCATTTCAATCATCCTTGGGAAATTACACCGGAAAGTTCAAAAGCTTGCGAGATGCTTGCTGATGCAGGCGTTCCGGTTGGTAATCAAATGGTTTTGATGAAGGGCGTTAATGATGATCCGGCAGTTGTGAAAGAATTAATGCAGAAGTTGTTGAGAATCCGGGTTCGTCCTTACTATATGTATATGGCTGATGAAACTAAAGGTGCAAATCATTTTAGAACTTCAATTGAAACAGGATTGAACATAATTGAAAATCTTCGCGGCCATACAAGCGGACTAGCAATTCCACATTTCGTCATCGATGCACCCGGCGGTGGTGGAAAGATACCTTTGCTTCCTAACTATGTTGTTCATCATGATGAAGACAAAATTATACTCCGAAATTATCAGAATAAAATTTTCTCATATAAAAACTATAACGATAAATTAAATCCTGGAAGTAAGTTTGGTAAGAATGGGAAGAGTCAGAAGACTAAAGTGAAAGAACTAGAATTTACCAGGATCGAAATGCCGGTTTTAGAAGAAGTGGAAAACTAAAATTATTTTTTATGTGGGGATTTGTGAATTCAAATCCCTACAATAAAATTCTAACCTTCCAAAATTTTCAGCATATCTTTTTCTAAGCTAATTTTGGGTGATTCAACTATCCTTCCTATCTCAGAACCATTTCTATAAAATATTATGGTTGGAACTAATTCGATTTTAAGATTCCCGGTTTCATTGCCGCGCCCTTTCCTATCCCTTCCCACAGTGATTATTGAAATCTTATCTGAAGGAAATTTTAGTTGATCAAGAATTTTAAATAGTTTGGGAACTTCTCTTCTGCTGTCGCTGCACCAAGTTCCCATTACGATAGTTATGCTGATGTCATTCAATTTATCTTTTAACATTTCAGCAGAAGCAGAATCAACTTCATACATATCGTAAACAGAATTAAACCACCAGGAAAAACTTGTATCCTGAAAAGCTTGTCTAGAACAATATCCTAAAAGCATTGGCTGCTGAGATAACGGATCTTTTACCAGCGTGTCTTTTGCTGCAGTTACATTTGAATCATTTGTTTGCGCCATCGTGGTTATTCCTATCATAAAAAATAATAAAACACATATCTTCAATTTCATAATCATTCCCGATTGTTAAGAATATTTTTTCTTAGATCAATTCCCCACAAAAGTTTGTTTCTCAAAGTCTCATAATAATTAGATAAAGATGTATGAACAAGTTTTAATGGTCTTTCGCATTTCTTAATGTTTAGTTCCAGCGGCGGTGGAAATGCAAAAACCCTTTGCCCATCGCAGTTAACGTGAATCTCTTTAAATAATGATGTTGCTTTAACTTTAATAGTCTGATTGCCGGAAAAAACTATTGGGCGAATGGTTAAACTATGCGGCGATATTGGTGCTAAGGTTATTACATCAGCTGCAGGAGTTACAATCGGTCCGCCGGTTGAGATTGAATATCCAGTTGAACCGGTTGGAGTTGCAATTATTAATCCATCAGCAGCAAAAGTAGTTACATATTCTTTGTCGACTTCGATTGTTAAATCGATCATCTTGGGCCAGCCGCCTTTATCAATTACAATATCATTTATAGCATAAAGCTTTTCAACTTTGTGTCCGCAGCAATCGGTTTCAATAACCATTCTCTTTTCAATTTTATATTTTCCTTTTTTAATTTCTTCGATAAACTCATCCATCTGGTTTATGTTTGCTTCTGCTAAGAAACCAAGTTTACCGAGATTAATTCCAAGTACAGGTTTGTCATATTGGTGAGCTTTGAAGGCGCTTGCAAGCATTGTTCCGTCGCCGCCGATTGAAACTATCATATCGGATTTTAAACAAAGCTTATCGTTTTTTGCAAAGTTTGGCTTATTAACTTTTACTTTTAGCAGATTTCTATTTTCATAAAGAGAATCTCCAAGAAGATAATCAATCCTGCTAGCTTTTAATTTTTTGATAAGTTCCGATACAACATCAAAAACTTTTGGTTTGGTAATATTTGCAATAATTCCGATTATCATTCTTATAATCCACTGAAAATTAAATGTGGTAATGCCTTCATAAAAATATTTTCAACAAAATCATTTATCATTTTGATGATTGTTTTTTAGTTCCCAAAATTTACAATATTTTGTAAAAACATATGCGGAAGAAAACATAGCAAGCATAAAACCTTGTAGTCCATCAAGAAAACCAAGCTTGATAATATACATTTTTACAAATATGAAAAACGGTCGCAATAAAATATCTGTCAGCTTAAATTGTTTCCCATTCATTCTTAATTCTTCGGCTGCTAAGGAAGTATAAGAATTAAATTTATTAAAATAATGTTTTATTGATGGATCAGTATAATGCAAAATATCATGATTAAGTTGGCCAACGTTTCCGTTGATAATTAATTCTTCATGAACATGATTTTCACTGAAGGAAGCAAAATTTTTATTAAATAATCTTGTAACTCTTCCGGGATACCAGCCGCTGTGCTTTATCCATCTTCCTAAAAAATTTGCCATCCGTGGAATTGAATAAGCAGACAATTTTGGATTCGAATTTTTAAACTCGTTTAATTCAACGGAGAGTTCGGGAGTAATTACTTCATCGGCATCAATCCATAAAATCCAATCATTTGAAGTCATAGACAAA
>JAMCWE010000024.1 GCA_023475265.1 Bacteroidota bacterium | reverse complement strand
AATTTGTACTCAGATCGCCAATTTCGGATGAAATTTCTGAGCTCCTAAAAAAGTTAGAAATAATCTTTTAATTTGATTCAAATTCGCAGCCAAAATTTCTTGCCATACTAATTTGCTCAAGTCAGGAAAAATATCTACCACTTATAGAATTTGACTTCACTAGGCTAAAATATTTTAATTTTACTTTCCGGATCAATATACGAACGGTAAATCTTCACTTTGCAAAGAAACTCATCTTCATCAACTTTAAAATTTTTAGGATCGAAATTCTTCATCTTCATCGTCTGCCATTGAGTAGTTGGATATATGAAAGCAAAATTATTTGGTGAAGTTGTAACTTTAATCGGCATTTTAAAATCTTTTACATCTGCATTCCATTTATAACGCAGCGCAGTCTCATTTCCTTTCTGAACAATAAAAGCGAAAAACTCCGGCTCGTTCGGATAGCGTAGATACTGATCGAAGAAATAATTGTAGTTCGTTCCGGTCTTTTCATTTATAAAATTTGTAATGTCGTCGGCTGTAACAGTTTTGTAAGCAAACTTTTGTTGAATGCCCTTTAAGATTGAGAACCATAGATTGTCGTTGTTAATTACATCGCGGAGAGTATTCAACACAAGCTGACCTTTATCGTACATATCGCCAGCGCCTTCGTGATTTACATTGTAGGGACCGATAATAGGTTTATCGTTTCTAACATTCTGTTTTTTGCCGTTGATATATGCCAGCGCAGCTTTGTGTCCCCAGTTATATTCTACATAAAGAGCTTCAGCGTAAGCGCCGAAGCTTTCGTGAATCCACATATCGGCAAGGTCTTTCGAAGTTATACTGTTGCCCCACCACTCATGAGCGCTTTCATGAATGATGATAAAATCGAATTTCAATCCGACCGGCGAGCTTGCGCGTCCTTCATATCCACCTTGATAATGATTGCCGTAAGCAACCGCGGTTTGGTGTTCCATTCCGTTGTGTGAAGATTCAATTAATTTATAACCATCTTTATAAAATGGATACTTGCCGAAATATTTTTCATAACAGGCAAGCATAGTTTTTACCTGCTTGAATTGTTCCTTTGCTTTCTGAAGATTTTCCGGGAGGACATAATAATCCAAAGTTAATTTACTTCCGTCGCTGCTTGTATAAACATCGCTGAAGTGAGCGTACTTGCCGATGTTGATTGTAACATCGTAATTATTTATCGGATAGCTGATGAACCAATTATATTGTGTTTGTCCATCCGGTAAATCAATCTTGCTTCTTAATCTTCCATTTGAAATATCTTCAAGACTTTTTGGAACGGTTACGCTTAGCAGCATGCTGTCCGGTTCATCGGACTGATGATCTTTATTTGGCCACCAAAGACTTGCGCCTGTGCCCTGGCAAGTTACCATCACCCATGGATTTCCTTCTTTTTGTTTTTTCCAAACAAAACCGCCGTCCCATGGTGGATTCTTTGCAGCCTGCGGTCTTCCTGAATAATAAAAAATTATTTGATGAGTTGTATTCTGTTCTAATTCTTTTGGAAGATAAATGAACACTGCTCCGAACTCACGGGAATATTTTAACGGTGTTCCATCTTCAAATTCAATTTTGTCGACTTTCATGTTTGCGAAGAGATCGACCTGCAGTTCTTTAAAAGGATTTACAACTTTAAACCTAATCGTATTCGATCCTTTAATAGAACTGTCTGAAGGATCGACTGCTACATCAAGATGATAATAAGTAACATTGTAGCAAGAGCGAAGAGGCGAAAGAAAGCCACGAAGAGAATCTGCCTTAGTAAAAGGTCCCCAGTTGTAATGCGATGGTTCTTGTGCAAAAATATAATTGAATGATAAAAGAATTATAAAACAAATGAAGTAAGAAATATTTTTCATAAGTAAATCCACTAAATTTTTGATAAGCTTTTTAATGCATCTTCGCGGGTTTTGCGAATTTCTTTGCGAGCTTAGCGAGAAAAATTTCACGCAAAGAACGCAAAGATTGAAACGCAAAGCACGCTAAGATATTTATTTATTTTTCGGAGTAACTTTTATTAGTATAACTCCGTGATAAGGAACTTCGGCAGTATATTTATCTTTGAATGTGCCGAGGTCCCTCTGACGCCATAGATCTCTAACTTTGAATTTGCCGGTGATGCCAAGTTCCGATGCTGTTAAGGTAATTTTTTCTTTAGTCGGAATTTTATTCCAATTAAAATAATCTGCCGGATCTTTTGCTTTATTATCAACGCCGGTGTAAAATAAACCCACTGCTTTTGAACCGTCGAACATATCCTTTGACCAAATCTGTTTTCCGCTTTCGTTAAAGATTCTGCTTGCCTGTTTGCCAAGCGGGTCTTGATCAACAGCAAGAACTTCATCGTTGCTTAATAAGCTTAAAGTGAATTTATCAATTCGACTTAAATCGCAACCTATAAGAAGAGGCGCATCCAATAAGCACCACAAGCTGATGTGCGTGTATTGTTCATCAGGAGTTAATCTTGTTGGATGAAGACTCGGACCCCAACCAACTAAACCAACCACAAGCATATCGGGATCATTCCAATGCCCGGGACCGGAATACTTCTCGTGCCCCGCTTGATTAAATCCGATTCCCGACATGTTTGACCAGCTATCATTTATATCGCCGGTTGTCCGCCATAAGTTTCCGCCTACAGAATCGCCCCACTTCCAAACTTCTCCCATACCATACTGACAAAGACTGTAAACAATATCGCGGTCAACTTTATCCAAGGCAGAGCGCATAACTTTGTAAGGCTCTTGATATGTTTCAAGAGTTTTATCTTTTGCAATATTTCCGTAAGAGCACCAATCGTATTTAAGATAATCGAAACCCCATTCTGCAAATCGCTCTGCGTCCTGCTGCTCATGCTGATAGCATGCCGTATAGCCGGCGCATGTTAATGGACCGGGCGAAGAATATATTCCAATCTTCAATCCTTTATCGTGTACATACTTTGTAAGAGCAGGCATGTCTGGAAATTTTTTATTTGCGTTTATCATTCCGTCTTTATCTCGCTGATCACCGCTTGTAAGAGAATCTTTTGGCATAGCCACATGGCTGTCTGGCTTTATTGCCCAGCAGTCATCTATGTTAATGTAAGTCCATCCGTGATTTATCAAACCTGTTTTAACCATTGCATCGGCGGCGGCTTTTACTTTATCAGCATCTACAGCTTCCGCCCAGCAGTTCCAGCTATTCCATCCCATCGGTGGAGTTAAGCAGATTGTATTGCCGACAGATATTTTAAACTTACTTTCAGCTTTTCCTAAACTATTTTTTGCGATAAGCTTTACTTCATAATTTCCTTCTTTATTAATCATACCGGTAATGATTCCAGTTTTTTTATTTAGCAATAATCCAACGGGTAAATATTCCGCATCGAACGTCATCGGTCGTTTTCCCGTTGCGGCAATTGTGTAAAGGAAAGGATGGCCCGGACGAACTCCGAAAACTTTTGCGCTGTTTATTCTTGGTTTATCTGATGGATTGGGAGTAAGTATGTAAGGTTTATGTTTTATTGAAGCAACTAAACTTGTAGAATTTACGTTTCCAGTCATTTCCAATTTTGCATTGCACCAATCGGCGTGGTCATAATCCAAACCATCACCTGCATCTGTAACAAGCAAACCTAATTTTTTAATTTTGCTTATATCGATATCAACTTTCTTTGCTGAATCATTTTTCCGCATTACTCCGCTTTTCCAGAGAATTTTTTTATCTCCAATAATATAAAACTCAACTGAGCCCTGAGATGTCGCTTCGTCATCAAGACCGACTTCGGCAGTGAACCTTTTTCCTTTACCGTTTAAATTCAATAGAAATGTGCTGATGGAATGAGTCCCAACTCCGCGGTCAAATTTTTGTCCCGCAATTGTAAGAGGATTTCCAGCTATAGATTTATCTGCTTGCGGTGTGTTCCATCCGCTGCTCATTGATGAGAGATCAAGCTTGTCGAGCCAGATGGTTTGAGAGTTTATAAAAGGGAAATAAAATACGAGTGTTAGGAGAACAGTAAAAATAATTTTTCTCATGTGCTTCTCCTTAAAAGGTTTGAAAACATTTACTAAAATTAAAATAGAATCAAAAATTTGTGGTTAAATTAAGAAAAAAATATTTATGTAAAAGACCGTTGATCAGAATTTTTTTGATGAGCAAAGATTAAGACAAATTTGAGATCATATTTGAGTTTTAAGAGGATGCCGAATTGCCAGGCAACATTGAAGGTTTTAGGAAGCAACCTTCAATGTTTTATCAAATTTGCGTAAGGTGAGCAGTTATTAACATAAAAACCTAAAAATGATTTATATATCACTTCAGTAAATTGGATTTCTTTAATAAAAATTTTAATTAAGCTTGACTATCTTATTAAATCCCCGAATTTTCTTCAGCATCTTTTGTAGTTCTTTTATTTGTTTTAATTCATAAAGAGATTTTCCAATAGGAGAAAATTAATTTGAAATGGGTGAGTATGTTAAAGGGTTATTTCTTTCAAAATATTTTAGTTATCAAAAATTTATTTCAATCATTCGAACTTGTAAAAGCTCTCCCAATTTTATCATTAAAGACATTCCAAGATTATTTAATTCATCAGCAAAAAAATATATATGGTAAGGCAGCCATTGAAGCATATTCCAAATCGATAGCAGACAGCGGCACAAAGGGAACGCAAAGTGTTTGTGAAACAAAATCCGTCTATGAACTGATTGCTGAAATGAAGAAGCTGCTTACGAATCAGCCGACGGGTACGACACCCCCGATTGCTTGATTAGTGTTGGGGTTGCACCCCAACCTAATATATATGACTCCTTCGGAGTCACGTAAAAAAAATAATACGAAATGAAATGAAGATCATTTCCACGAAGTGGAAGAATATAAAATGCGGGGAATGACCTCACCGGAATATTTAACAACCTTTCTGCTTTAATCAAAAATATTTTATCTTTTGGTTAAGGTAATCATCATTTTTAAAATTATCCTGAAATCATCAGATCAAGAATTAAGGAGAACATAAATGCCAAAACTAATTAATCAGCCGTCAATAATTAAAGCAGCTGGCAATAAACCAAAAATAATAGAAGAATATTTTGGAAGAGTTAATTCAAAAACAGAAGTTGTAAGCATTGCAAGAATGCAAAGCCCCGGAGGCTGGGTTGAACCGGGACAAACACCTGAATTTGATGAATACACTGTGGTCTTAAAAGGAACTTTGAGAGTAACACACAAAGAAGGTTTTATTGATGTTCATGAAAAGCAAGCGGTGGTAGTTCCAAAAGGCGAGTGGGTCCAATACAGTTCGCCGGAAGAAGGCGGAGCGGAATATGTTGCGGTTTGTCTGCCGGCATTTTCTCCCGAAAATGTACATCGAGATGAATAAAAAAGAAGAAGAGAAAGTATGTTGAACCGACTTTCTCTTCTTCAAATAATCCAACCCTTTTTATTAGTCTTTACCGGAAGCTTGTTCTGTTAATCTTTCACTAACAGATTCAGCTGCTTCTTCCTGAGATGTTTTACCTGCCATTTGTGCTGCTAATTCTTTTGCAGAATTTGAAATTATGGCAGTATCTTTTGTACTGTTTGAGCCTAATGAAGAAATCCCGTTAGATTTCTTGCTGCTCTCAGTTGCAGAGGAAGTAATTGAGAAAAAGTTTCCTGCTGTATTAACAGAATTTATGGTCACTGAAATCACCTCCTAATATTGTAGTTGGCAAATGATGTTTGAACCTTTCAAACACATTGGTTAATCATCGTTTTAATTCTGAAAAGATTTAGTGCAGAATTTAATGATGTGTTAATCATCAATTACTAACTCACCATACGCATGTTTAATAAAACATTGAAGGTTGCTTTCTAAAACCTTCAATGTTGCACAGCAATTAAGTAGCCCACTAGGTCTAAATCCGCCGTGGCGGAGTGACCCTGAGGGATGATGCGTAAAGTGAGCTACTAATTCGTTGTATGTTTTCTTTAATAGTTAGAAGACAGAGAAAAATGAACTATAAATAAAAAAGCCCCCAAAGGGGGGGCTTTCTCCTTTTATGCGCTATGATCTTTACTTGGATAGGATCATTTTCTTTGTTGATGTAAATCCGTTTGCTTGAATTCTATATAAGTAAACACCTGATGATAAGCTGTTGGCGTTGAATGAATATTGATAACTGCCAGCACTCAAATCTTTGTTTACTAATTCAGCTACTCTTTGTCCGAGAATGTTATACACATCTAAGCGAACATGTGTAGCAAATGGAACTGAGAATGCTATTATTGTGCTTGGATTAAATGGATTTGGATAATTATTCTGCAGAACAAATTTTGTTGGCAAATCTGCAGGCAAGCTGCTAACACCGGTTACTGTTGTTGATGGCTGCATTGTAAAATTATTTACAGTTGTTGAACCGGAACTTGGATCGTAAGTTGTTGTTTGCTGCTGGCTGCTGTACTGGGTAATGCTGGCGGTTAATGTATAACTACCTTGCGATACACCTTGAATTGTGTATGATCCGCTTGCATCAGTTACTGCCGAACCGATTACTTGTCCGTGTGAATCTGAAATTGTAATTAAAGCACCGGCTATTGCGCTGCCATTATTTGAATGTATTTGACCAATTATTTGTCCGCTAGCAGTTGTCTGGCCTTCGCTTTTAAGTGCTGCGTTTATTCCAGTAACAGAACCGGTTAAAGTAATTGGAGTAGCATTTTCCCATTTATCAGCATTCTGATAAAACTGAGATATATAACCTTTAGCATGGAATAAGACATAATATGTTCCTGCTGAAAGTCCGGCAATAGAATAATTTCCGGTTGAATCAGAAATTCCGACGCGTACATGTCCATCAGTTGAATCGAATGCAGTTATAAATGCACCCTTTATACCAGTACCAGCAGAATCAGAAACAGTTCCGCTAATTGAATATTTATGTGTGGTAGTATCGACTGCTGTTAATGTAAAGTTGATATTCGAAAAAGTTGTATCATTAAAAGCCGTTAATACTTGAGCCTGGAAGAAAGCATTTGCAGTATCATAAAATTGAATTCTATAACCATCTTTATTAGCAGCAACAATGAAAGCTCTAAAAGATGTGCTGTCTAATGTCAAGTTATAATTACCATTTGAATCAGACTGAGTAGAACCAACAAGCATTCGATCTTCATCATCCTCTCGTCCGGACGCCCATACTTTTATATTAGCGCCGGCTATAGGAGTATTTAATGATGATTGAACTTTTCCCTGGAAAGTAATTGAATGTTTGCTTGCTGCTTGACGAGGAACTTGGAAATTAATATCATCAATCATTTGACCATCTGTTACAGTAATTACTTTTGCATCTGCAAGAGTAGAAGCATTTTGATAATATTCCTGGAAGAACACAGAGCTGTCTGATGCTAAAACAGTACATGAAACATAATATTGTCCGGCAGGAACTTTTACGAAGAAATGCCCCTCCATATCAGTTGTAGCAAAAATATTTGGATTTGTATTGTCTAGATTAATAAATTCAATAACTGCATGAAGACCCATTTGTGTAGAACCTTCTAAGTCAACATTTCCTGAAACTGTACCGCCTTGTATTTGTACAGTATCTTGCAAAACGAGATTTATAGAATCTCTATAACGGCTAACTTCAAATTCTCTAATTACTAATGAATTAAATCCTGAAGCAGTACAAATCAAAGTATAAAAACCTGTGTTTACGCTATCGATTTGAAAAGCACCTGTAGAATCAGTTGTAGCCGAATATAAAACAGAATCTCCCAACATAGAAAAACTTTGTAGAGAAACATTTGCATTGGCTACCGGTTTTCGTGTACTTTCGTTAAACGATGAATACACGTGACCTGTCAAAGTTACCTTTGTCATCATTTGAGCTTGAGCATTAAAGAAAAACAAGGAACAAAGAACCAGGACAGGAACAAAAAGTCTATTTATGATTTTCATTTAGAGCCCTCCTTAAAATTATATTGAAGTTAATTAAAAAAACTTTTGTAAAATGGAAGTCAAACTGAATGCCGAAGCGGCTTTATAGATGAGGTTGGGAAAAATTTAATAAAAATGGATTTTTTCTAAAGTTTTTATATTAAAAGTCCTTTGATAAACCAATAAACTTTTCGTATAAAACGAATTTAATTCGTAGTTAGTACCTTATCAATAAAATTAAAACCAAAACTGGCAAGAAATAGATTAGGCGTTAACAAAATTGAGGCTTGGTATAATCACTAAATTCTTCAACTTCAAACATGTGATTATTACTTGTCTTCCAAATTCTGTTACGTAATATTTATAGGTTTTGCCAACCTTTCTAATTAA
>JAMCWE010000179.1 GCA_023475265.1 Bacteroidota bacterium | reverse complement strand
TAATAAGGAACTCAGTGTAATAATTAATAAGAAGAGGTTGATGTATATAGTACAAATAAAACATCAAGCTGTTTCTCAGAAAATAAATTAAAAGCAAAAGTTGAAATACTCTAAACGTCGATTCCCTTTTCGTTTCTAAGAAAGCATCTTTCAATAGATAGTAGATCATCAATGATAGAACCGATTCACAAATGACTAATTCCAAATAACCGTCTTTTCCCACAGTGACTGCCATTAATAAGAGTGCAGCTGATGAAACAGTTCTTATCTTAGAATCAATCCCGGGAAATATCATCGCTTCAAAAAAAAGAGAAATAGGGATGTAATTATACATTCCCAAATTAAAATTAAAAGTAAAACGCAAAGCAATATAAATTGGGTCAACAAGTGAATTGACTACAAAATAAGTTAAGTATTTTTTGTTATTTCTGAAGGAAAGAACCGGTAGGTACCACGCTATTAAACTAACTGCAACTAAAAGTTTCCACAAAGACATAATAGTTCACCCCGTAAATTATTATTAAAACATTTTTCTCCTTTCTTAATTCTAATAGGGCTTGTAAGTCTATGGCTTACTAGAGCAAGTTATCGTTTTTCGTAACTTCTGTTTATAATATACATAGTGAAGAATTAGTATGCAAGTACGTACCATTTTAATTGAAAATTTTAATTCGACTTGATGCTTTGGGTTCACTGGACTACAAAGTACAAAGTTCGAAAGAAGTGTAAATTTTTTCTAACAAATTGATGAATGATTACGAACATCTGTGAACGCACCCTATTTTTCCTTTTAATAAAAAAACTCCCCTCTCAATTTCAATTTTCCTATTTAACTTACGCATTTAGTGTTGTTCTTTGACTCTTTTCAAATCTAGTCGTTGAGTGGAGATTTTTCGAAATTCCGATCCCATTTCTTTTAGGATTCTTCCCTTGTCGATATTCATAAAGAACACAATCCTTTATCGTACATTCCCTCACTTGCTTTTTCTCATATCCCGAACATTCCAAACAACCCGCCTAGACTCGACGTCTAGTCGAGGCTGGTGTTTCTTAATTGCTTTCAGAGGTGTCAGTTTCATTTTCATCTCCAATAAATTTATTCTAATTGTCCCTTTCGAAAATTTCAAAATGTCCAAATGGACACTTTCCAAGCAGTAAAACGTCCAAAAATCATTTTCCTTCACGGTTTTTATCCAAAACGTCCACCAATCTGTCCAAGAAATCGTTAAAAACAAGCTGTATTCTAAACTTTGGACACTTGGACGTTTTGAAATAGGAATTCTTGCCCGATATAGAAATCAAAGTGTCCAAACGTCCAACCTCACTAAAATAGTGTTGGTTCAAGATCAGTCAGTTCGGAATCTGAACCAGCTGCAGATATCTTTCCATCCCTAAATTTGATCAACCGATCAACGCCGGATTTCCTTTCACTCACACCAAATCCTTTTATCCTGGCTGCTTCTTTCATCCACCTGGTAAACTTGGTTAGCTTCAGATCGGAGAATTCATCATAATTTTTCTTAAAGTCTTCCAGCAATTCTTTTTTATTATGCTCAACATTTAACCCCAATGATTCAAAGTATTCCGCAAACTCTTCACAAGTCGAATCAATCAGTTTTTTCTTTTCTAAGTTTATATGTGAACACTGAACCAATCCTTTACTTAAATACAGTTGGAGGCAGCCGATCATGTAATTGAGAAAACAATTCCATTCTTCGTTACTCCATTCATCATAAAATCTATGTCCGAACTCGTCAATTGGTCTGTGTGCTTTGTTGTAGTGGTCTGAGAATTCTATTACAAATTGCCTATCTAACGTGGAATCGTCGGATCCTTCTATAGTGTAGTTTGTTGAAATGATAACCTTTGGAGATTGATGAAACGGTATGATTATTTCATTCTGATTTTTCTTTTCGACTGTAATGTCATCAGTTATAATGGAAAACAGTTTATCAAAATTGAATTTCTTTGTTACATCATTAAACTCGATTATGGCGGTATCAAGAGTAACAGATTGAAAACTGAAGCTCTTTGAGAAATTAAAATTCCTACCATCCAAACGAATGGTTTTCCTAAGCTTTCCAATGGCCTGTGCCACCAAACCCTTTCCGCTTCTGCCATAAGCGCCGTCACTTAATTTCTCATCAAGAAAAATCACAGCTTTAGCATTCGTTGAATCTTTATAATTATGAAGCAAATAACCAATTGCACTTCTTAATGATGAAATTCTTTGCTCATCATTTTTACATATATTCTTAATAAAGATTTCAAACTCAGATTCTCTCCTGTCAAGATTCAATCTTTTGTTTATTACCTGTTTATCCCAGATGAAACCGTCCAGTTCTTCATATCTTTTCACTGAAACTCTGTTCTCAGAAATCTCAACAAAACAATTCGAGAAAAAGAGAAATCCTTTCTCTTTTGTGTCACGCAAGAATTCCAATTCTCTTGTTTCTAAGAATTCAAGAAATGTCTGAACAAAATGCTGCGGTGCGCCTTTGATAACAGCATCAATTACTTTTAAACGTGGTGTTTCCTTGAAATGTTCATCATCTAATCGCTTCAAATAATCAATCACAAAATCTTTGATATTGAAAATCTCCACTTCACGAATAATATTCTTGCTAACCTTCAGCAGTATATAACCGCGTTCTAATTGTAGTTTGCAGAATCCGTTCTCTTCAAGAAATCTCTTAAAATTCTGTTTTGAAATATGAGTCTTATCATTCTCGATATACCAAAACTTTACAAACGGTTTTTGCCAGCCAAACTTTTCTGCAATATGATAAACTGTTCCAAGTGTTATTCTTCCATCAGATTTCTTCATCAGTTCGTCAAACTTTTTATTTATCGCAAACTCAGAATCATGGTAATGTTGATTTCCTAAACTCATCTTCAGAAAATATTTTCTTCCTTCTTCACCAATTGTTACTAAACCAAAACCGATTCTGAACCAATCATCATAACAATTATTCGGCAGATTCATTTCAAGAAATTCAATCGCGCTTTCTAACTTTTCTTTATCATAACTGGTTGGCTCAAAAGTCTTTTTGCCTACTTCAAGAACCTCTCTTTCTTTTTGTAAATCGCAATACTCTTCTAAACATTCGAGTAAAATATCAGCGTCAATTTCTGTTGGTGGTTCTTTTGGTTCATCGTATAAAAACAAATATCTATTTCCGCTTTCATGTTTTGAATAAGGAAGAACAGTCTGAGATTGACTCCATCTCAATTCAATATGATCACACAATCCTTCCCGCCTCGGCTCGCCATCGACGAGACGGGCATCTTTTGCCGTAGGCACGGATTCCCGCAAATACAACCGATAAACACTTTTAGGTCCATTCAATCTTTTATGCAAATGATCACTTTCATTAACTTTAACCCAGATATGATAACCAGCACCGCTGCCGCTTTTTACAGTCCATAAATATTTTTCACCAAGTCCAAGTCTTTTACAAATCATCTTTACAATTACCTGGTCAATTACTTTATCGAAGTCGATACATCGCAAATCATTTATTCCGCAAATTCCTCCTATACCGGTTACTTTATTATTCCATCCTAAATTTTCCACATCACTTTCAGCCTGCTCTATTAATTGCCAATTCTCCCAAGGAATTGTTGGCCGCTTACCTTCGATTGGAAGGACATTAAATCCAAACACACGATTATAAATTTTAGCTAACTCTAAATATTTTTCAGTCATGACTGTCTCCCCCTTTGGGGGAGAAAAAGAAGGGGCTTTTGCATTATTCTTCCTCCGCAGAATTAATTTTGAAAATCTTGACAACTGATTTCTCCCCCTTACTAAGGGGGAGAACACAAGAGGGGGTTTCATCTAATTTCTTGATTGCTTCTCTCAGAGACTCCACATTCAAATGAGAATAAATCTCAGTTGTCGATATCGAAGAATGTCCAAGCAATTCTTTAATCGTATAAAGCGAAACTCCTTTCTGAGCAAGATTAGAAGCAAATGAATGTCTAAGAGAATGAAAATGAATTGTGTTGTCGAAGCCTGCAGCTTTACAAGCAAGCTTAAATCTTTTAGAAATGTAATCCCCGGTAAAACGCTCTCCGTTGCTCTTACAGAAAACAAAATCTCGATTATATTTTTGCGACCTAATCGAAATAATATTTTTATTTTCATTCTGAATTCTCAATTCTAAATTCTCAATTGCTTTTTCCGCTTCCTCACAAATCGGAATAAACCTTTGGTTTCTTCCTTTCGTGATAAAATTTTCATCGCCAACAGTGATGATTCTTTTTTCGACATCAACATTCTTCCATCTCAGATTTACTATTTCATCTAACCGCATTCCTGTATAGAAAGCGAACACAACCACATTTCTAACAACTTCATTCTTAATCTGATCGCCGATAGTTGAAAGCTGATCGCTGTTTATAAACACCGGCATTGCCTTCTGCTTCTTAGGCAGTTTCACCTTCGTAAAGAAATTTTCTGAAACATATTTCCATTCCCTTGCTTTATTGAATGCGGCTTTCAGATTCCGGAAATAAACTACATATCCCTTCTTTACTTTTTGCTGGAGGTAAACCAGAAAGTTCTCAACATCTTTTTGCTGGATAGAACATAATGTTCTTTGTATATCGAAAAATCCTGTAAGATGATTAAAAGAAAGTTGGACCGATTCGGCATAAGATGCCGAGCAATTATTTTTGATCAAATACATGTATTCATCAGTAAAAACTCTCAGAGTTACTATCTGTGCTGTTGAAGAATTCTGAAATGCTTCAGCCATCTTTGGCATAATTGAAAGAAACATTTCAAAGAATCTTTCTGCTGGATTTACCTCGTGCTGATTTTGAGTCGAAGGAATTAGAGATTGATCCTTGGAAAGCATCTTCAATTTTTCCTTATTATTTTCAATCATTCTACAATTGCATGTTGCTTTTTGGAATCACCTTCTACAATAAATTTGATGTTGATTCTTGGAAGCTCAATAACGAGCGGTGCTCGTAGGACTTTCAAACGTAGCTTTTCATCGGGAATTTGTTTACAAATCCCTTCGCGCTCTTTTAGTGTTTGGTGAATCTTATCTTGCGTGCTGAATTTTTGAAGCTCTTCGGCTTCTTCCAAAACCTTCTGTTTTTCCTTGTCGGTTAATTCTCTTTTTGAAGTGCATTTAATATTGTTGACTTTTCTCGATTTGACATATACGACTATCATAACTTTCTCCGTTATTATTTGAGTATTGTCTTTGGTCTAAATACTGATTACTGATTACTGATTGCTGCCTTTCGCAATCCATTCGTCCAATTCTTTCTTAAAGAAGTAAAGTCGTTTACCTGATGGTTTGTAGTGAGGAATAATATTTTTGCATGTGAGCTTGTATAGATAGCTTGGAGCGAAACCAAGATATTCACATGCTTCTTTGAAATTAAGTGGACTGTTTGAATTTTGAGTTAATTTTTCTTCTAATGCGGTTAATCGGGCAAGAATTTCTTTTTCGGCTTTCATTTTGTACCTCGTTCTTTTTGGAAATGACGGTACAAATAAAAGTAACTGAGGTGGTCAAAAGAATATATCGTAAATCCGGAAACTTTATCAAAACAAAATCAAATTCGTTTCGTTAAAGAAAATTATTTACAATACTATATCGTTGTACGATACAAGATTTTGCGCCTTGATATAATTTTTCAATCAATAAAAATACACGTCAGAATGTCGATATTCTCTATCAACGCATAAAAGAGTAATAAAATAGCGCGTATGCCAACAGAATCTAAAATGTTTCTAATAATCTTACCACTTCCTTTGTGAACAACATTGTCGGTATAATTTTTTTTCTGTGCTAGGTATTGAAACCTTTCGCCGCGCCTATTGACAAAGTGAGAACAGAATAACCTGTACTTTCTCCTATTATTAACACAATTGCGTTTCGATAGTTCGTCAATAAATATTGAAAAGCTGCAATCGCTTTTAAGCCATTGAAAACATCCCGACTTATCGTTTGATACGCTTACCTGTTCCCGCCCTTCAATTACAAAGTGAGCTAATATTTCATCTTTCGAACATGTTGCCAGAAATCCATTTTTATTCAAGGCCAAAAATGTTTTCAATAATTTACTCACCCCGGTTTTCCAAACAATTCTACTTTGAACATCGCCATGTTTTGTGTTTGTTGAGATTCCAGATGATCCATCTACAGATATTATCCCTAAATCTCTAATCGTTTTATAATAATCGAGTATAGAAACAGCCTGTTCTAGAAAATAATTGAAGGGTTCAAGCAGCTTATTACAGAGCAATGAGAAAATGCTATTTGCCAACAAAAGATTAATCGGATTATCTTTCAAAAGATTATTGATTGAATCCGCCATCTCGTTATCCGCATTATTAAAAATGATTTGAGCGAGATATAATTCATTAAGATTATTTTTTCGGTTGGCTAATTCATTTCTACAATTCAGAATTTCAGATGATAGCTTTTTAATTCTCTCATCGATGCTTTCACATGTTTCTAATTCTTCTTTGAGTTTGTCGATAGATACAAAATAATGTTTCACTAAAACCCCCAGTTAAGAGGAATAATTAGTTAGATATCACACACATTCCGCCTTAAGTTATCTTAAAAACTTATTTTGTTTGAGAGACAAAAACGGTAAGTATTGTTTTCGATATGAGCCTGGTTTAGATGACGTTAATTTTTCGTAACTGCTAAAAATAAAATAATTATTTCCCGTATAAAAAACACACCCAAAAGAAAATTCTCCGGTTCGCACATTTTTTTACTCATTTAGCAAATAAACACAAACAAATCATAAACATCGATTGTTGTTTAATACAATCATCATTTTTAATTTCTCTTACAACGACATCAAATAGTTGGCGATAAGAATATGAATGAGCACAACGATAAGAGAAAATTTTTGTCCGAAGGCTCCCGAAAACAAAACTATCTAAATAATATTTCGGGAGGCAAGTTTAATTTTCTCCGTTGCGCGAATGAAATATTCCGCCAAGGATTTGCAGTCTTGATTTTTTGCTTCTTTTGTATCAAGACAAAAGAAGAGAATGTTTCTAACAGCTAAAGGCAAATGTCTTTCTCTCTTGACATATCGAAACTCGAAAGCAAACCTCACTTCAAGCGCCTGCAGTCTGTAGGTTTGATTAATAGTGTTGCACTCCGTAATCTTAAAATTAAAGCCGAGTACAACCAATTGCGCAAAAGTAAAACTCGTACAGAAACAATTTATCTTCTCGCAGAAAAATATCACCTCAGCTATGATTCTATTTGGTCCATTCTCTTTCGTGAAAGGAAAATAAAATCTGTGTTTTAGTACCTGAAGTATTTCAAGATATAAAGAAGTATAGAGAATGGGTATTCGATTGCGATAAGGGTCACATTGTAATCATAATCGCAAATGGTTACTTAATAAACATAATTGGTATATACAGGTTAGTAGCTATAGGAAGTTAAACAACGCATAATTCCTTACCGCTAATTCAATGAAAAATATATGGTTCGAAGACAAGGTAAATCCTTTATATTCGCCATGAAAACAATCCAACTTATTCGGTTCTACTTTTCTGCCAATGCATCTTATTAGCAGTAAAGTTGAGACGTTAATATATATGAATCGAATCTTAGGCAAATTTCTTATATTTGCCTAAGAAATGATTCAAAAGAAATATGGCTGAACTTCTAAAAATATTTAATAACCATAAGGGTTATGCAAAAATGAAGGAACTCCGTGAAAATGGAGTTCAAACAAGGGATATTGCCAAAGCCGTCTCCGATGGCACTATCGAAAAAATCAAACCCGGTCTCTATAAACTAGTCGATTATCCTTGGGATGAACATAGCAGCTTTGCTGATGTTTGTAATGCTCATAAAAAAGCTGTTATCTGCCTTACCTCAGCCGTCGAGCATTACAAGCTAACTACCTTTAATCCTTCTTATATTACTGTAGCGGTTCCTCATAATACACCTCGTTTCAAACTCGAGTATCCCCCAATTCAAGTTTATTTTTTCCCTGAAAAGTATTATGAAACCGGTATAGAAGAACTAAATACTAAAAGCGGCAAAATTTTTATCTACAACAAAGAAAAATCAATCTGCGATCTCTTTCGTTACAGAAATAAAATTGGGGATGATATCGTTATCGAATCTCTTAAAAATTACCTTGCTCAAAAAAAACGTGATATAAATAAACTTCTTAATTATGCAGAAATGCTGAAGGTTAAGGAAAAAATCTTTCCATTTGTTAAAGCTATTGTTGGCTAATGCCGGAAAAGAAAGTAACTAATATTGCCGCTTTTAGTATTTAGTTCTTCTATACCGGTTTCATAATACTTTTCAGGGAAAAAATAAAC
>JAMCWE010000224.1 GCA_023475265.1 Bacteroidota bacterium | reverse complement strand
CAGATATTAAAGCAAATGAAATAAAAAATCATATTTATTATTTAGCTTCCGATAATTTGGAAGGAAGATTTACAGGCTCGAACGGTGCTGATTCAGCAGCCAATTATATAAAAAATTATTTTCAGCATTATGGCCTTTTGTCTTTTCAAAAAAATAATTACTTTCAGGAATTTCCATTTGTTGCATCAGTTGAACTTACCTCAAATAATTTGCTGAAAATAAAATCAAACAATAAAATCATCACAGCAAAATTAAACGAAGAATACATCCCAACTCCCTTTTCAGGCAATGTTTCAAGTACAGGTCAATTAGCTTTTGTGGGATATGGAATTTCAACGCCAAATTTAAATTACGATGATTACGATGGAGTAGATGTTACTGGAAAAATTGTGGTAATAATGCGATATAATCCTGATGAAGGTAATCCTCATAGTCAATTTGAAAAATATACTTCCTATCGATACAAAGCAAAAATAGCAAAAGAAAAAGGTGCTGTTGGAGTAATCTTTGTAAATGGATATTCTCCAAAAGATGATGAAGATAAGCTAATGAAATTAACTTATGACGGTGCAAGCGGAATTGATTCATTAGGCGCTGTCCAGGTAAAAAGATCGATGATTGATAATCTTTTTAAAAATGAAAATTTAAATTTTCAAGAATATCAAAAAGTAATTGATAAGAATAAAAAACCTGCGTCTTTCATTTTTAAAAATTTTACGGCAAAATTAAATACAGGAATAAAGGAAATAATAAAATATGGTAAAAATGTTGTTGGATACCTTGAAGGAAAAGATCCGGTATTAAAAAATCAATACATAGTTATAGGCGCTCATTACGATCATCTTGGTTACGGCGAAGTTGGATCGTTATATAGAGGTAAGGAACCCAAAATACATTACGGCGCTGACGATAATGCCTCTGGCACTGCCGGAGTTTTAGAACTTGCAGAAAAATTTTCAGCTAATAAAGATTTATTAAAAAGAAGTTTAATATTTATTACCTTTTCGGGAGAAGAAATCGGCGCTCTTGGTTCAAGTTATTTTGCTGATCATCTTCCCGTACCGATAAATGAAGTTCCAACTATGATTAATTTAGATATGATCGGGCGATTAAATAATGAAAATAATTTAATCGTTTATGGAACCGGAACTTCTTCAGGCTGGAAAGAATTATTAAACAAGGATAATTCAAATTTCAATTTCAAATTAACTTTTAACGATGAAGGATATGCACCAAGCGATCAATCTTCATTTTATGCAAAAAAAATTCCGGTACTATTTTTCTTTACCGGCACACACTCTGATTACCATCGCCCTTCAGACACACCGGATAAAATAAATTATCCCGGCGAAGAATCTATTTTAAATTATGTTTATTCACTCGCTTATCAGATAGATACTTTATCGAATAAACCGGATTATATTAACGTTCCGCGAAAAGATAGCGGCAAGAATATAACTTTTCGTGTTTATGTCGGAACTGTTCCGGATTATGCCGGACAAGTTGATGGACTAAAAATTAATGGTGTAAATGAAGGAAGCCCCGCTCAAAAAGGCGGACTAAAGGGCGGCGATATAATTATAGGCTTTGGCGGGAAAAAAATTTCCAATATTTATGATTACACTTATGCGTTAGGTGATTTCACCCCGGGAGATATTGTTGATGTAGTCGTAATGAGAGAAGGACAAAAGGTTAATTTAAAAGTTGAATTGGGAGCCAGGTAAAGAATTACTAATAATTAAAAATTCATAAATATGATTTGGCATCAAAAAGAAATTTCGTTAGCAGCTAAAGGCAGAGGTTTTCATTTAGTTACGGATGAAATTTTGAAACATATTCCTGAGATCAAGAAAATTAAAATAGGCACGGCGCATATTTTTATTAAGCATACTTCGGCATCATTAGCAATAAATGAAAACGCTGATCCATCGGTTAGAATTGATTTGGAAACTCATTTCAATAAAATAATTCCAGAAGATATGCCTTATTATCAACACAATACCGAAGGTTCGGATGACATGCCGGCTCATATTAAATCAGTCGTCATCGGAAGCAGTCTATTAATTCCCATAACAAACGGCAGATTAAATTTAGGAACATGGCAAGGAATTTATTTATGCGAACATAGAGATTATGGCGGTCAGAGAAAAATTGTTATAACCATTTCCGGCGAATAATTTATTATCATCAATTAATATAGTTTAGGTTATAAAATTAAATTTTAAAAATCTTTATATCCCCACTTTTCTTTATTCGATTGAACTTCTTCCTGCGATGGAAGTTTTTGATCATCCGGTCTTTTAGGAACAATCCTTGGTTTACCAACAATTCTTGCATTTATTTCTAAATCTTCTGTAAATACTTCCGGCAAAAGATCTTCTTCATAAATTGCTTCCCAGGGGCACTCCGGTACACAAGCGTTACAATTTATACATTCATCGGGATCAATTAATAATTGGTTATTTGGGATTGTAGGATCATCACCTTTATATTGATAAATACAATCCACAGGGCAAACTTGTGTACATGAAATATCTAAACAATCTCTGCACAGCTTTGAAATAATATATGCCATACAATCTCCTGGACTTTTACAAAGTGAATATTTTTAGTTTAAAGAGTTTTCCGCAATACAAATAAAAGCTAAATGAATTTAACTTTTCTTTTAATTTAGAAATGTTATCTGATATAAATTGTGATATGGATTTGAGATTAATGGGATAACTATTCGATCAAAACTTCCCCGGCGAAATATTGTTGGATTATACCCGGCCTGTTATGACGAATTAAAGAGAATAGGTTTTAAAGTTTAGTTCCTATTCCGCATATCCATCCGTGCTTAATATTATCATTTATTTTAACATCTTTATATCCTGCATTTATAAAAGTCTGCTTAAATTCTTCCTTCGTTTGAAATTGCATAAAGTCCTTCGTATTCGAAATTTTGGACAATCTATTAATTGATTTTTCATTTTCAGAATTTTTATATACTTCTGAAACAATTAATAATTTCCCTTTTGGTTTTATTACTCTTAACACTTCTTTCATGTCATTCTCTAAGTCGGGCCAGAAGAAATATGTTTCAACCGCTGTAACAATGTCAAAAAAATTATCGGGGAAAGGAAGCGACGAGACACTTGCCTTTTGAATATTAACTTTACCGAGATTTATAAAATCTCTATTTAATTTGGATGATAATTTAACAGATGCATCGGAAAAATCTATTCCGTGTACTTTTCCCTTCCCCGCTGTCTTAGCTAATTTATTCACCGTCCTTCCACCGCCGCATCCTATGTCTAATATTATATCATCTTCCTTTATGGCTAAAAAAGACAGCCCCCAGTTTGTCAATTTATTGTGGCCGATATTCATAAATCTTGCTATTAATAAGCCGGGTAATCCGGTTGGCTTTTTAGCCTGCAAAATAAATTTAGCAAAAATATTCAATTTGTTACTCCCTTAATTAAAAATAAATTTTCGAATTTCTTTTCGTTAAATATTCCATAATATCCCATGCAGAATATTTTTTAATATCCCTCATTATATCCGAAACAGGCCCATACTTTTTATTTACTTCTACAATCCAATGAAAATGAGAAGGCATTATTACATAAGCCAGTATTACAAATTTATATTTTTCCTGATAATGCTTTATGTTTTGAATTAGTATATCGCACCATAATTATCCTCCTTTACACAATTTGATCTTTAAGTCTTATAAATAAATCCGATCTCATATTCATTATCAATAATTTTTTGCTATTGGATTTTATTATTTTCTTAACTCTTTACTTTTTTTCTTCTGTCCAAGATAATTTTTCTTTTCTTCTCATCTATTTAAGATTTATTTTCTACGACATATAAACTCACCTTTACCAATTGGGATTAGCAAGGTATCAAATCGATTATCATTTTCTGCTTTATTGATCATTCCCTTTATATATTCATAATGGTTGATTGCATTATCAGCGACTATCAAACCACCGCTCACTATCTTATTCGAAATGGCTTCGAAACATTTTAAATATAAATCCTTTTCGCAATCTATGAAGCAAAAGGCAATTTTGCTGATGCTTTGGTGTAACTGGAGGAAGTCCCCTTCAAATAATTCAATTCTTTCAGTTACCTTTGATAGCCTAAATGTTTCCTTCGCAAGTTCCACTTTGTCGGGAAGTATTTCATATGTCTTTAGTTTCAAACCATTTCTTAAACCAAGAGAAATCCACAGTGAGGAATAACCGGCACTTGAACCTACTTCTATATATTCTCCATCCGGACAACTTGCTGCAAAAAGAGCAAGGAGCTTACCGGTTTCCGGGGGAATTTGGCGCAGCCTCTTAAATCTTTCTGTACCATCAGTTCTATCTTTAGCATCTATTTGCTCTAGATACCGCATCCTTTCTTTCATCTCTTTTGAGATTTCACTAAACATAAATTAACTCCACTTTATGTGTTTTTTCTTTTTAGGTGTTTAACTGCTGCCTATGCTGCTCTGAATTAATTGTTTGGGAATACCAATATGAAGCAGCTTCCATTTATGTATCCCATAAATTTCTTTATCACTTCGCAAAAAATATTATTTTTTTTCGATATGTTCTTATTGTTAAATATTTTTTTTTGAAACACAAAGAACTATTTTTTTACAAAGCATTTTTGTATTGGGATAATATTATCCTATTAACTTTCTACTTATTAAAGATGATAGGTTAGGTGTAATTTTGAGTTACTGATGATAAACTGTATTTAGAACAGCATCTGGATATTTTGCTGCAACATTTAATAAAACCTTTGCTGGACCTTCTGGCTTTCTTCTACCTTGTTCCCAATTTTGAAGTGTCGACATGCTAATTCCAAGTAACTTTGCAAATTTGTTTTGAGATAAACCTAATCTTTCACGAATTTGCTTTGGATCTGGGCTTTCAAAATTGAATTCTCTGTTAGGTTTTCTTTTCCCTCTCAGTATTTTTCCACCTTCTTTTATACTTTCTTTCAATTCTTCAAATAATTCGTCTCTCATTGTAATTCCTTTTCTACTAATGATTTTAATATTTTCAATTGTAAGGGAGTTAAATTATCTTGTTCATTTTTAGGATAAACGAACAGCATTAATATTATTTCCTTATTTTTTATCCAGTAATAAATAATCCTACACCACCACTTTTCCCTCTTCCAGAAATCCCCCACCTTATTTTTCTTAGTCCACCACCACCTCGAATAATTTTCCCTTTTTCTGGATTAAGAATCAATTCATTTTGAAGGTTCCGATATTCTTCATCTGATAATAAAGAATTTAGCTTCTTAGTAAAGATTGTAGTTTCGATAATCTTCATGACATAAATATACGTCAATGAACGATATAAATCAATCTATGATCTTACACCTAACGGCGTGTTATATGGCTATGAATATTGGTGTTCCTAATTTTTTTAACTCTTCCAATATTTCTTCAGCCTTCTCAGAAAATTCATAAGCGAGGTTATCAGTAAAATTATCTGTGAATTTAATCGGTAAATATTCTTCGTGTTTTAAAATAAATTGAGTAATTGCAATTGATGTTATATAAAGGATAAAGCCATTCTCCTTTGTGACAGTATATTTCCCGTCCACAAATGATGTTATTGAGTTAATGACTTTTTCATCAAAATCATTCCATAATATTTCTTGAGCATTTTTTTTCTTATTCATTGACAAATATTATTAAAATAAGTTTTTGAATACTTGGTAGTTTATGACAAGCCTTATTTTCAAGACTGTTTTTTACCAATCAGATGAAAATTAAATTTTTCAATATTGTCTTTTTTCGTTAGACCAATATCTTTTCTCATTGCAATCATTAATTGATTTATTAATTTTGCTTCTGAATCATAATCTCGCTTCTCTTGATAGTTTTATTGCATCGTGAAGTACCATTAATCTATGTATTACATCTTGCGATGCAACAAGACAAATCGTATTTGAATACTCTGAAAATTCTTGATTAGCTTTTTCTTTATCTTTTCCATCAACAGCTAAATCTGATAAAGAAACTAATAGTTTCCTATAGTGTTCTAATTTTTCTTTTTTCCATACTGACTTCGTCTGATGTCTTTTTGTAAAATAAAATGTAAAAGAAGCAACAAGAATTGATGCACTAGCTGATATTATTGCAATGAGTATTGAACTATCCATATTTTAGCCATATAACGGCGTGTTAACCCGCCGCCCAGAACAGACGGCTTGATTAAAACGACTCCGCCAATAATTATTAAAAACTTGTTTAGTACAAACACCTTGAACAAGAAACTTGTTTTGTCTACCAACCTTGTAAAACTCATTACGACCGCAACGAAGAGGGGCGGTTGAAACGCTTGATATATGGCGTCTTTATCTTAAAAATCTATTGCTCAAGATTTCTTGAATATTTCTTCTGCCATCAATTACTGAATGTATATAAATTAAGTTGTCTTCAATTTCGTATATAATACGGTAAGGTTTATAAAGAATCTCCAAATATCTTTTAATTCCGGTTGGTCGCAATTCAGGTGGAATGTGACCTCTCTCTGGAAATTTCTCAAGCTTATAGCAAGTTTCTTCTAAAGCATCTAAAAGTCTATTTGCTGATTGAATACTATCATTCATTGCAGCATAAATAAATATTTCTTTGAGATCTAACTTGGCTTGAGGATCAATTATAACTTTATATTTCATAGTCATTGAATAGATTTCAATTCATTGCGAAGATCGGCAAATGTTTCTTGAATTCCTTTCGCTTCTTTATTCTTATCACGGGTCATCGCAAGTAATTTAAGCATAGCCATAGTTTCTTGAGTTTTTTCATAAACTTTTATGTCTTGAACAATTACCTTTGCTTCACCATTCTGAGTAATAACAAAAGTTTTTTGTTCTTTATTGATTTTCTCAATCAAATTAGCAGCATTGGCTTTCAGATAACTAATTGATTTTACTGATTCGCTTAATTTCATATCATAGCCTTTTTTTAGACCAAATATAGTCTATCACATCTTCTAAATCAAATTAATATTAGCCATATAACGATGTTAGGCAATTTTTTATCTTTATTTTTATATACCATATTGATTCATCACCAACCAAATTAAGCTCTGTTGCCTTCATGTAAACAAAATAGCGAAAACCAATTCCTTGAACCAAACCGAAAACTATTATTTGAGCTCTACTATTTTTACTTTCCATTTTTCAAAAATAAATTTTCATAAAGTTCTGAAATCAGCAATCCTAACATAATCAAAGCTGCACCGAAGTATCCAAAATTAGTTATTATTTCTCCTAATATTAAGAAAGCAAAAATTGCAGAAAATATAGGTTCAAAAGAAAATATTATTCCGGCTTTTGCTGGCGTAACATCTTTCTGATATTTGGTTTGAAGCGCAGTCGTAATTAACGTTGCAAATATTGATGTGTAAGCAATTGCAAAAATTAAATTTTGAGTTAAGTCAATTTTGATCGGTTCCAAATTTATTGCGGAAAATACAAACAAAAATATTCCGGCAAGAAACGCAGTTGTAATAAATTGCAGAAAAAGCAGAATCCAAAAATCGTGTTTTGAAGTTTCAATATCCAAGTAAATTATATAAAGGGCAAAAAATAAAGCAGAGATCAGAGTTAGAAAGTCTCCCAAATTAAAGTTAGAGCCAATATCACTAAATAAGCTTAATATAGAAGAACCTCCGCTTGATAAAAAACTTATTCCAATTAAGACTAAAATTGTACCGGTTATTACACCTTTTGTTGGCTTTCTTTTTTCTATAATGACCTGTAAAAGCGGAACCATAATAACAGCTGTCCCCGTTAAAAATCCGGATTTAGTAGCAGATGTGAATTTTAATCCAATTGTCTGAACCGCAAATTCGGCAAATAATAACGCACCAAGAAAAATTCCGGAATAAATATTTTGTTTTGTAAAATTTCTTTTCCTCATAAAAGGGAGTAAAATAATTCCGGCAATTGAAAACCGGGCACAAAGAAAAGCCATTGATGATATGTCGTTCAGAGCTTCTTTAACAATTACAAAAGTTCCGCCCCAAAGAACGGTCACGAAAAGTAAAATAGCTTCTGATTTGTATTTGGTTTTACCTGTTATCATTTTGAAATTAAAGCATTATATTTTTTTAATTCCTTTTTCGGATTGTATTCTTGTCTGCAGCTTCCGAAAACAAATATAAAACATATTGAAATTGTTATAATTCTAGAAATATAATTTAATTATTTGAATTATTGGTTTATTATTGCCGTTATGGTAGGAATGCCTGTTACCAGACATCCCCCACACAGATCCCGGCGTGCAGTATTACCGCACCGGGCTCCTCAATGATACTCGCTTCCGTACTGTCAGCATAACGAGCTAAATAAATTTAACT
>JAMCWE010000110.1 GCA_023475265.1 Bacteroidota bacterium | reverse complement strand
GTAAATCGTATCTCCGCATTGATGGCGGTTAATGGTGTCATTAATTGGTGGGAAGCATTATCGGAGAATGCCGATATCTGATGGATTTGATTTTCTAAACGTTCGAATAAATTATTGAGAGTAGATTTGAGCTTACTCATTTCGTCTTCCGGGTCAGAATCAAATTCCAAGCGTTCTTTTAAATTTATGGCGGAGATACGATTTGCAGTTTTAATTATAGAATTGATCGGCTTTACTGTCTTTTTCGAAATGTAAACACTTACAATTACTATGATCATAAAAATAAGAGGCATCAAAAGTAGGTTATAATAAAAAATGTTTTCCAACGCCGATACAAGACGTAATCTACGTGCAGACAACTGCATATAACCAATCAGCAGTTTATCTTTATTGAACAGTTTCCTATATCCTGCTCTAACAAGTTCATTTGTCGTTTGCGTGTTTTCAAAATATTCAACAGAGCTAAACTCGGGATATGATAGAGGAATTTTATCAAAGTATCTTATGTTTTCACTTTGCAAATACATTTGACCGGCAACAGAATATATCTGGAGGAAAAATGGATTGTCATTCAACTCTACTAAATCAGATTCCTCGAACTCGCTTGGACGAATAATGTGCAGTGAGTTATTTTTTATTTCGAATGAAGACCATATATGTTCTATTTCGTGCCGAATTTTTGAATCAAGTACTGAGGTAAGTTGATAAGTTATTAGAAAATAAAGAAGGATGTTAAAGACTAATAGAAAAGTAAAAAATGCCGTAGCAATTAAAACAGCGTTTCTTCGGATTGTTTTAGTAAATGGAAGTTTCATAAGTTATTCTCCGAAAAATACATACCCTTCTCCGTAAATAGTTTTTATACATTTCTTATCGGTTAATTCTTCAATTTTTTTTCGTAGATTTTTTACAGTGACTTCAACAAAATTGGTTGAGGGAGAGAAATTTAATCCCCAAACCTTTTCATGCAAAGTTTCTTTACTAATAACCAAACCTTGGTTTGCAGTTAAGAAGTTGAGTAGTTCAAATTCTTTTTCAGAAAGTTTGATAGAAGCAGATTCCACTTCAAGAGTATGTGTAACTAAATTAAGAGAGAATATTCCACAATTGACTTTTGAGTCTGCCAACTGAATTCTTCGAAGTAAAGCATCGATTCTTGCTTTTACTTCTTCAATAGAAAATGGTTTCGTAATGTAATCATCAGCACCGGCTTTAAGCGCGTCCACTTTATTAGATACGTCATTAAGCGCTGTCAGAAGAATAATAGGAATTAGATTACCGCTTTTCCTAAGTTCAACACAAACTTGATACCCATTTTTCTTAGGCATACGCCAATCCAGCAGAAGCAAGTCGTAATGCCTTTTCTGAAGCTCATCCAACACAGCTTCACCATGATTAACAATAGCCGCTTCAAATCCGTAAGAATCTAAATTCTTCTTTAAGGAATTTGCAATTGGTTTTTCGTCTTCAGCAATTAAAATTTTCATTTATGATATAAGTTTATGTGTTGTAAAGGTAATAATAAAAGACTCGGAAGAATTATGAAAAATTTTTCATCATTGTTTTCTATGTAAAAATTAAACAACTCCATATTTTAAGCGAACAAAAAACCAGTTTATCCGGTTTTGTTTAGCTAATATTGACAATTTATTAATCATCAACATTTAGAGGTTACAAATGAAGAAGTCTTTTCTAATTACGGTTTTAACTGTGTTGGCAATTTGTAGCATGTCAACTACGATTTTCGGGACAAGCCAATGGGCAAGAAAAACCGGTCTTTCATGCAATTCTTGCCATACAGTGTTCCCACGCTTAAATTCTTTTGGGGAAGAATATTTGAAAAATGGATACCAGCTAATGAATACATATAAAAAAGACTACAAAGAAGCCTATCCGATTGAAGCAGGCGGTGTTTTGTTAGATGAAGTATCCAATATATTTGGTTTCAGATTAAATATGACACCAATCGAACTAGATACAAAATCATTTCAGCAAGATGCAGGCTCAGAGAAAACAACAAAACTGACAATAGGAAATGCTGTTTGGTTACAAGCATTTGTTGCCGGTTCAATTTATAAGGATATATCGTTCTTCTCCGAATTAGAGTATTCAAAGAGCGCATTTAAGTTCAATTGGTTCTATTTCAACTTTACGAATCTTCTTAATACACCTTACTTAAACTTTCAGGTTGGTAACATTTCTCCAATGGAGTTTGCTTCATATCCAAACCGCTTACCACAATTGCCAAATCTCAAAGGAGAAATTTTCCTTTTGAAATCCTCAAACGGAAAAGGCGAATCATCAATGGATATGTCCAGCGCGCGTCCGGGCATCCAATATTTTGGTAAATACGATTGGGCAACAGTCTATGCAGGAATTTCACCTGGAGTAAGCGCAGCAAGCGTTAACCAGTACATGAATTACTGGGGCGGTTTAGTACTTAAACTACCGGAGAATATTATAAAAGGATTTGACGGTAGTACGTTTACATTACACTATTATACCGGCACAGATACAAAAAATACCGGTACTGAAGTAACCGGAGCTCAGATTCCACAAGTTGAAAATGGATTCACTCGCTTTTCTCCGCAAATAAATATCCGTTATAACGATGCCTGGGATATTCAAGCAGCTTATGTTACCGGAACAGATGATAATTATTCTTTCGCGACAACAAAGAAGGACTTTAAGTATAGCGGTGTTGCATTAGAAGCCGGTTATATGCCAAGCGAAATTTGGCACCTTGGTTTGCACTACGATAATTATTCTTCAGACGATAAAGTTGTTGCTACAGGTAAACCGGTTTTAAATTTTCAAAGAATTGTTCCCAGCTTAACTTACGTAGTAAATCAAAATATTAGATTCACAGTTTACTATGAAAAGAATCTTACCGATATAGACGAAAGTCTAAAGGTTGATAAAACTTACTTGAATGTTAGAGTAATGTTCTAAGCTAATTAACAAATTAGAGGAAGCCAAAATGAAAAAGATGCTGTTGTTAATACTTTTACTTTTAACCGGATTGGTTAGCATAAAAGCTCAGACTGCTGAAGAACTAAAAGGCAAAAGTATTTTCAAAGAAAATAAATGCACTGGATGCCATGCAATTGAAACACAAGGGTTTCTGAAGAAGGGAAAATCGAGCGCCCCAGATCTTTCCGATATTGGCAGCAAATTGAAAGCAGATTTTCTGAAGAAATACTTGAAAAAAGAAGAATCACAAAATGATCTAAAACACCCTATAAATTTTAAGGGTAGTAACGAAGATTTTGTTGTTTTAACTGATTGGTTAGTCACGTTAAAGAAACAAGAACCGGTAGATACTCTAAAAAGTAAATAGCTTTCATTTACTTTTTGATTTGATGAAGCCGTTCTGATTCGTTGGAACGGCTTTTCTATTTGAGCAAAGTTGGTAGATAACGCTTAGGCATAAGTATTAATTAATCTCAGCACGTCTTTCCTCAATAATGAAAATTTTTTCATTATTGTTTATTAGTTAATTAAAGGTCTATAAGATAAGTTGAGGTGGCTATAATCCGATGTTCATGTCTTAAAAATAGTATTGCTTTCTAATTCATAATGAAGAAAATATAACCAACAATATAGATTCCATGAATTATAGGAGGTAAAAATGAACCGTAAATTAAAACTGTTTTTAACTTTTTCATTAATTTTTAATGCTACTCTCTTTGGTCAAATTTCAAACAGTCAATGTTTTTTATGCCACTCTAACACCACACTTAAGAAGACGATTACTTTGGCTAGCAGCACAGAAACTGTACCACTATATGTAGATTCGACAAAATTCAAATCCAGCAAACATGCTGCGCTGAAATGTGTAAACTGCCATACAGATATTACAACGGCAAATCTATTCAGTCACCAATTAGTTAAATATTATGGGGGTTGGGCACGTTTTTCTGCTAAGGATGATAATGTAATAACCGGTCAGGAAAAGACAAGAAATTATACTACAGTAGCTGCAAAATCTTGTAATCAAAATGGCTGTCATTCATCCAAATCCGCTTTTGAAAAATCAACGCATAATCTTACTTTTAAGCAAAAACATGCATCGTTACGTACAGTGAACGGCGAGAGTGTTGGAGAGGCATACGTAAACAATGATTGTAATCGTTGCCATTCAACTTGTGCAACATGTCATTTCAAAACGGATATAAAACAATATCAATCAGGTGATGTTCTTTCGATCTGGAGCCAACTACAAGCTTCCGGTGATGGGGCTGAGCCATTAAAGACGCAATCCAATAACCTTACACAATATCAGATGGATTGGACAACAAATGTTGAATCGCACACATTTCTAACCGGGAATAATCTGAAATCTAATAATGATGTATGCCAGACTTGTCATATTGGGTATTACAAACCACCTATGAATGGCTTCCTATCACTTGAGTCTCCTTATCCCAAAGCATACGGTACAAATATTAAAAGGCATCCTCAAGTGCAAGAATGTATTCAAAGCGCTGTTCATCAAAACTTAAAATGTGCCGACTGCCATACTGGTGTTCATTCATACCCGGGAGATAGAAAAGCAGATTGGCAAACAGAGGGTGATGTTACTTGCCAAAAATGTCACGCTAATCCAGCTCATACAGCTTTTGCAAATTATTCCAAGCACACAACTGTTGATTGTATTTCGTGCCATTTCAGAGGATTTGTTAAATCGTCCGGTCAAACCGGTCATGATGTATGGCGTCTCGAAAATAAACCAACAGGGCGTGTTCGTCCACTTGCAATGAAATATAATGAAGCTGTAAGCTGGTACCCGCACAATATTGAAAAACCAAATAATTCTGTTTGCGCAACAAAATGCCATTATCAAGGTAATTTGCTTGGTGTATCGGTAATTACTTCTGTTGAGGAGCTTGCATCAATTATCCCAAGTAAATTTGATTTATCTCAAAACTATCCGAATCCATTTAACCCTACAACAAATATTAAATATAGCTTGCCAAAGAATTCTTACGTTACGTTAGATGTATATGATGCACTCGGAAAGAAAGTAACCTCGTTAGTGAATGGAGAAAGACAAGCCGGTGTATATGAAGTTGAATTTAACGGAAGCAAACTAAGTTCGGGAGTTTATTTCTATCAGTTTGCCACACCTACATTTACCGCAACAAAAAAACTTCTTCTAATGAAGTAAATTGAATCCTTACTTTATTATCCTCCAGTGATATAGCCGCCTTCGGGTGGCTATTATTTTATCATAAAACATCTTCAGATTGAGTAACCATAGCCTAATCAGCGTGTGTGATAATACGGTTTTTTAGAAAAAATGTTTCGATTTCAGTTTAGTAACGAAACCAAGATTCACTTGACACCCTATTTTCACACAGCCTCTAATGAAGAAGATTACCAACTCATTAATTAGTTGTGATTTATTTCTTATCAAAGACTGCGAAAAATTAAAAATGTTTCATCATTGTTATCTGGGAATTAGCGATTAACTATTTTATTTTTCTGAAGGTATTTATTAAATAAAGAACAAGATTCATAACGATAGACTGTGCTACCCGATTGATTACGAAAAATCAGCACAAATAGAAAAAGGAGAAAAAATGAATACTTACAAGGCGCTGGAAATTTGGACAGCACAAACACTGCTTGATTTGGGAATATTGTTCTCAATAATATCTGCATTACTTCATTTGGGGCGGCCATACTTTGAAAGGATATTATCAAGAATGACATTAAGAGTGGCTGCCGATATGTGGTGGCTAATTTATGTTATCCTACGAGACGGATTATTGTTTATCTCGGTGCTGTTTATTTTCTTAAACGTAAATCTTGATTTAATGGAAGACATAAAAGTTGGACTTCCATTTGTTCCAATCGGAATGGTTGTATTAGTAGTTGCGTTGATAATAAAAGTGTTTAGAAACACTGAGGATTTCAACAAACTATCCAGGGTGAACAATTACATAATTACCTTTGGTGCATTCCTAAATTTTCTTGGTTACTTGCTGGTTATGGAAGCGCCGGGAGATGAATATGCAGCAGCTCAACAACCGTTTTGGATGTTGATGAAATCAATGCGTTCAAATCTAAATCCTTGGCTTTCGACTGTTGTTTTTTATATAACCTTCGGATTGTTGATGATAACATTTGCCGTTGCGTTATATTATTTTACGCGGCAATTCAAAATAAAGGAAAAAGAAAATGTTCAAGCTTAAGTTGAAAGCGAACGATTGTATCTCTTGCGGAATATGTATGGATGTTTGTTTGCCAAACGCCATTAATATGCGGGTTAACAAAGGAAGTACAATCGAGGGGGCTGAACTTGTTTATCTTACATTAAATACCGAAACCAATACCGAACTACCACCGGCTAAAATGATGACATTCCCCTTTATGTGTAATGGCGAAAGATGTAACGGCTGCATGGATTGTGTAAAGGAATGCCCAACCAACGCGATTGATATTTTTGGCGGCGTTGAAATAAATAATCATTATCAAACAGTTTAGGAGTAAACTAGCATCTATTTAAACAGGGTATCTATTAATATCCAAAATTTACTCCGAAAGGATAATAATGAAATTAAAATTATATAACGAAAAAACGTTGGCTTCAATAATCTTAATTCGTCTTCTCGTCGGTTCCGTTTTTCTTTCCGAAGGGACTCAAAAATTTCTTTTCCCGGACGTATTAGGACTTGGAAGATTTATAAAAATAGGAATTCCGGCACCGGGGTTTTTTGCACCATTCGTTGGAGTAGAGGAGATAGTTTTCGGTTTCTTAATATTAATTGGTTTGTTTACAAGGGTTGCTTCCATTCCATTAATTATAAATATAGCCATAGCAATTATTCCCACGAAAATTCCGATTCTATTAAATAACGGATTTTGGGCGATGGCTCACGAAGCGAGAACAGATTTTTCTATGCTGTTAGGTGGGATATTTCTTTTAATTAACGGAGCCGGAAAATATTCACTTGATTACTTGATATACAGAAAAAGCACAAATGAGAATAAAAGAATTAATACTGAAATATGACGCTGGAATAAAAATAACATTACTGTTTTTTCATTTTGCCGGATTTAGTATTTGGTTTGGAGCACTAGCAACAAATCAAGTTAGTATCGCCGCTATTGTTGTAACTGTTATAAGCGGACTTCTTTTAGTGATAAGAGAATTAATTAAAGACGGACTTGTTTGGCGGGCTACTATCGAAGGCATCTGCACCATTGTGAAAGTTTTTCTACTGATAATAGCATTTTTGATAGAAGCAAAAAATCCGGTTGTTTTATTAATTGTAATGCTGCTTGGAATTTTAAGCGCACATCTGCCAAATCAAATAAAAAATAAAGTATTATTTACGCTAAATAATAATTGAGGCGCATAATAGAAAAGTATAAAAGACTTATCGAACTTACTAAAGTGTTTTCAAAATTAGGATTAATTACTTTCGGCGGTCCCGCTGTGCATATTGCATTGTTTGAAGATGAGGTTGTATCGAAACGCAAATGGATGAGTCATCAACACTTTTTAGATTTGGTAGGAGCTACCAATTTGATTCCGGGCCCAAACTCAACTGAAATGGCATTACATACCGGCTATCACCGAGCTGGAATTGCGGGATTAATAGTAGCCGGAATTTGTTTTACTTTACCGGCTGTTCTAATAACGGGAATATTTGCATTCATATATGCAGCTTATGGAAATCTCCCGGATGTTAAACCATTACTATACGGCATGAAACCGGCTGTCATTGTCATAATAATAAATGCGGTTTATAAATTAGGTTCTAAAGCTATAAAAGGATGGAAACTTATTGCTATTGCCGTTGCTGTTGCTTCTGTTAACGCTTTCGGAGTAAATGAGGTAATATCAATTTTGTTAGGCGGAGGTATCGGCGCTTTATTTATATATTTATCAGAGAATAAAAATGTTTTAAACTCACTTTCACCCATTACAATAATTTCCTTTTTTGCTATTGCCTCTACATCGGCGGGAATAGAAAATTCACAAATATCACTTACTAAAATATTCCTAACGTGTTTAAAGATCGGTGCAGTATGGTTTGGCGGAGGTTACATTTTAGTCGCCTACTTTGACGGCGAATTTGTGCAAGGGCTGCATTGGCTTACAAGGCAGGAATTGCTGGACGCTATTGCTGTCGGACAATTTACACCGGGACCATTCCTTTCCTCGGCAACATTCATTGGTTATCAAATTGCAGGTATTGGCGGAGCGGCAGCTGCAACAATAGGAATATTAATTCCCTCTTTCATCTTTGTGTTGTTGTTAAATCCAATTGTTCCCAAGTTAAGAAAATCAAAATTTCTTTCTCATTTTCTTGATGCCGTAAACGTAAGCGCGCTGGCTGTTATGTTTGTAGTCGCCGTCAAACTTGGCGCAGAAGTCCTAATTGACCCATCAGTCGGGATAAATTGGAGAGCAACAGTAATTACGATCTTAAGCGTCA
>JAMCWE010000234.1 GCA_023475265.1 Bacteroidota bacterium | reverse complement strand
AGGAGATTTTATTTTTGAAAGAACTTCAGGCTTTTCGTAATTTCTTGAAAAATGTTCTACATCAACGCTGTGTGGAAGATATTGTGGTTCTTTACCGTTTCCGCCAATTGTTTCGCATATTTTTTCAGAGCAACAATAAATTAACTTTGAAATTGAAAGTAATTTTTTATCTAATATTTCCATTTCATTTTTGAATTTTATTTCCCGATCAGAAGTGTATAAATCTGAGTAATAATAAATGCAAAGGTATTTGGAGATTTTTTCGCTTAGTATTCCAAATGAAGGTGAAGAAATGAAGAAATGTGGATTCTTCAATCTTAGAGCAAATACAAAAAATTTTATTTGCAGCCAAAGAATCTCAGAATTTATTTTCTTTATTAATTTTCCGTGAAAAATTGGAATTGTAATTGGAGAAATAACATAAAAGTGTGGTTCCGGTTTTCGGTAAAATATCAAATAGCTTTTTATTTTTCTGATAATAAGCTTTACTCCTTTTTTCCTTTTTAGTGAAGGGAATCTTGTACCAATAGAATTTACCCAAAGTACTTTTGACTTTTTTGAAAATTGTTTTGCTATATGATACCGCGAATGAGGATTGCTATTCCAATAATCGTCTGCGGTTAAACAAATCCAATCAACTTTTTGAAAATTTCTCATATATATTTTTTAAACTCCAAAATTCAAAATTAGGTACCGACTTGCACCACTTTAAATATTCATTAACTAATCTTATTTTATTTTCGGTGTTGTGATATCTATGATGAAGTAGAACACCTATAGTTTTATAATTTAAGTATTGATATGTTTCTTCTTTTAACTCTGACAAATCCAACATTTCGCAATCATATAATTCGTTATAATATTTTTTGATGAAACCAGTGTTCACATCAATTTCAAATAATTTTGTATTTGGATAAAAATTTAAATTCCATGATACATGATGGTTAAGGAAGAAACCTTTTTTCAATGCATGCCCAATTCTGTAAAAAATTCTTCTGCTTAATCTGGAATTAAAATGTGAATTGAGCACTTTAAAACCACAATTATCTACCGCTTTTATGGCTGCAGGGTTATATGGGGCGTATGGAAAATTAAATGCCGAAAACCATAATTTTCCAAACCAATAATCCATAATTTCTTTGCCTCTTTTTATCTCAGTAAATTGTTCATCATAATTTCTTTGTCCGCCAAATTCTCCTTTCTTAATTTTATTCTTCACTGAGTGATCGTAACCATGCTGCATTATATCAATCAAATTTGGATATTGTTTTTTTACTTGTATTAACCAACTAGCTACTTCTTCTGTGATATTAGCTGGCTCAACAGCATGAGTAATTGGTATTTCATAACTGATGAATAACATTGTGAGTTCAATTAATGACTCATCAAGTTTATTTCTGACATCATCATTGCGGAAAAAAATTAAATTTTTCATTTTACATACATTAAATGATTTAGAAATATTTTCCTTCTTTAGTTGAAGTTTTAGAAATGAACATGGGACGCTGTCTAATTAAGAATGTATTTTGGGGATAAGCTTTTATATTTTTTGAATGATAGATTTTTTCTTGTATTTATTTTATAATTAAAAAAGACGTTCTTAATTCTAAAGGCACTCACCAAATTAGCAATGAGTTTATAATATTCATTCGGCAATCTTTCATTCAACGGTAAAATTTCATTTACTAATTTTTCACTAAGCATATTGTTATCCGTTAAAGTCATTCTTAAAACATTGTAAACAGGATTTAGATTTGAAGATTGTATCTTTTTATTTTTATCAAAATTTGATTTATATGATTCCATAATTCTTAATATGGACATTATCTTTAAATATTTTCTTTCATATTTTGCTTTTATTGGAAATCGAGTAGTCTGAAATTTATTAAATCTTTTGTCTTCCGATATTTGCATTAAATGTGCTAATTCGCCTTTTAAAAACTTTGAGGGAATAGTCAAGTAAGAATTAATAATATCATTATCTAAATAAGGGTAAATTGGGATTGTAAATAATCGTGCTTGTTGAAATGTTGGTACTATCCTTCCAATACTCCTTGTTCTAACCGTGCCTTGCCATCCTATTATATCAAGATCATCTGTATTTATCGATTTATACTGCTCAATCCACGAAAGTAATAAATCCTCCACTGGTGATAATTTAATTTTATCATTTTTGTTAATTATCGTAAATAATAATTTGTATGAATTTATATCCGAGGTTTCATTGAAAGTAAGATGTCCATAAACTGAATGATTTTTTATTTTACTTAACCTGTAATTGTGTAAATTTTTTCCTGCCAAAAAATCTCCGGAAAATCCCGTCATCAAATATTTAGAAATGGTTGAAGCTGATTCAGCAGCTTTAAATATTTCCCAATGTGTTGGCGATCCATGATTTAGCAATAAAATATCAATCATATTTTCCAGGAAGGAGTCATTTTGAATTTTTATTTTGTTATATAAAAGTTTATTGTGAACGCAAATTTGTTCTGCTATAGTTGAATCGTCTTCATTATTCAGTTGAAATGAAACGAAAGGATAAAGCGAATTATTTTTTCGATAGTAGGTAATTATATTTTGTAAAAGATTACCATCTAATAAATATTTAAGAATCACTCTACAATCTTTACCCCGCGATAATAATAGTGTTAAATTATTTTCAACATATCTATTTATTTTTCGAATGAATATTTTATGAGCTTCTGCTACAATATCAACTGAATCTTTCAAACTGGTATTGGATCTTTGCGGGTAACTCAAATAATCTGTTTGCACGATCCCATTTGAGTTTATCGAACCGGAAATAAAATGTCCGGGTAAAATCTGATTAACATTTTTAATAATGGATTGATCTGTAAAAGTATGGCTGCAATAAACTATACTGCTAAATGCGAAATTTGAAAATTCCGCTTTATCGCCAAGATATTCTTTTATGATAAACAAATTTGTAGAGAATATTTTTTGCGAATTATTTACAAGATAAAATAACTTTGCAACTCCATATTTATCTGTGAATGCTATAAATTTATTTACTCTTAAACTACCGATAATACCGCAAAAATATCCTGAGATCGAATTGATAAATTCAGAAATTAAAAATGCCGAATAGTTGTTCAATAATTTCAATAATCTTTCTTTAAGAGCATTTTTATTATCAGAGAATTCAATATTATAAATACTGCCGCAGAACAAAATAAAATTTTCTCCATCATCTAAATAAAAATGTTGAAGAAGAAAATGATCGGAATTTGGCTTGAAAAATAACCATTCCCATTTTTTTTCAGCATTCATAATAATTTCAGGTCCATATTCGTTGGGCAGTTTATTTACAAAACCGCATAATGAAATATTATCAGATGTTTCAAAGGAATCATTTATCTTAATTATAAATCCTGGATTTTCTATCATAAAATTTTAAAAGTGAGTTTTTAATCTTTAAGGTATTAGGAATATATTATCCTATACAAAGAGTTGTTCCATTTTTTTTGCCGAATAATCATTATACTTTTCTAATATTTGAATAGCCCAGTTATTCCAACTGAAATTATTTGCAACCCAGTGAGAAATTTCTTTTTTATCCCAATTTATCAGCGAAGCCAATGTCAGTTTCTTTGCAAGATCGATTGAAGATTCGGACTTAAATAAAAATCCATTGAAACTTTCAACTATAATCTCATCCATATCGCCGACATTTGAAGTAACAACCGGCAAACCACATCCCATTGCCTCAAGCGGAGCTGCAGGAAAACCTTCAGATCTGCTTGGCAGACAAAAAACATCATGTTGATAAAGAATTGATGATAATTTATTATGCGGAACTTCCCCTATAAAATGTACAATTTTTTCTAAATGATGAGTACAAACATATTCTTTACATTTCTCCAGTTCAGGACCATCGCCTACTAAAGTCAATTCCATAGGAATTTTTAAATGTGTGAATGCTTCCAGAAGAATATCTTGGCCTTTGACAAAATAAAAATTTCCAACTGAAATTATTTTTAAAATCCGTTTTTTCTCTTTAATATTATTTCCAGTACTGTAAAAGATATCGTCATCATATCCGTTTCTAATAATTTCAACTTTTCTAAGATTGGTTCGATGTTCAATATAATTTTTCATACTGTTTGAGACAGCAATTACAAGGTCACAATTTTCATTAATTATTTCTTCAACTTTACTCCAGCCGTTAAATACATAAGGATGAATCAGTAGATCGGAACCCTCTGCAATAGCAAAATTAATTATCGGAAATTTTTTTTTGAAAAATACGGAGTATGCAGCAAAAGGATTTAGCCAGGTGCTTATAATTAAATCAGGATTAAAATATTTTATTATATTTTGAATTTTGCTCCCTATAAACAAATGCATAATATCCGAATGATATTTCCAAAATATTTTATTCGGCAATTTCAACCATTTGGGATGATAAACTTTTATCCCATCAATATATTCCACACTTGGAATAGAGACCATTTTTTTAAATAATCTGATCGATTCCAATAATCTAAATCTCGGAAAAATATTAATCATATAAGGGCTGAGGTTAACAGGAGCAATTACCGTTACTTCACAGCCGGCCCTTTCAAGCGCTTTAGCTCTAGAGAGATTGAAAATTCCATAGTATGGAAAATTTGAATTCGGAAATAAATAACTAAATATCAAAATGTTCATAAAAAATTAAAAAGTTTAGGTGGAAGTTTGTAGTTGAACTTATTTGAAAAGATTTAAAAAAATTAAACTATAGTTCGTGTTTATTTGCCGGGTCTAATAAATTCTTTTTCAGAGAAAAGTATTTAATAAAATAAGATTTTCTCAAAACCAGATTGGATATTTTTTTAAATATGTAATTAAGAATAAACTTCATTCTAATTTTGTAAATGTTTTTTAGGAAATAAATATTTTGAAGCCTTTGAAATTCCGATTTTAACTTCAATTCTTCCAGATAACATTCCGTTGAACTGAATGACGCAACTTTTGTATTTGCAAAACTTGTACTTAAATTTTCAATATGTGATAATATTCTCTTTACATCAGAAGAATTAGCTAATTCGGGCTGGTAGTATTTATTACTTTTAACCGGGTGAATTTTATAATTTCTAATTTTCGTATCATCCAATTCTAGTTCTAAAATTATACTTTGGGTGCACGGCGGAAAATGTTGATCAAAAATGAAATTGCCCAAACTATAAACAATAATTCCTGTATTATACATTTCAATTCTCTGAAGTACATGAGGATGGTGACCAATAACTCCTCTAGCCCCGGCATCTATAATTGACCGCCCGAGTTTAACTTGAAAATCTGAAGGATGATTAACAAATTCATGTCCCCAATGCAGCGATACAAATAAGTGATCTACTTTTCTACAATAATATTTAACATCTTCAATTATATCAGTTGAATTCTCCTGGACAAAGGATAGAATGGAAGATTCGCTTTTAAATTCTTCCGAAGGCTGCAGTGAATAAGCAATGAATCCTATTTCTTGATTATGAATTTTTATTGTCTCCATTTTTGTTCTGTGTTGCTCGTCCCGCAATCCAACGCTTTTTATTCCATTTTTATTTAGATGATTTATACAATCAAAAAGACCAGCTTTGCCAAATTGCATTGAATGATTATTTGCTATTGACAGAATGTTAAATCCGCTTTGCTTTAATATTGGTGCAAAATTTGGTGATCCTCGAAATCTTACAGATTGTAATAAATCTTCATTAAGATTTACATTAGTTAACGGAACTTCAAGATTCCCAAAAGCAAAATCAAATTTGGATAAAAATTCTTTAATATATTTAAACGGAAAATCATACCCAAACTTTTCCGATAAAGATCTTATACCAAATCCCACCGAAGTTTCTTCGCCTAACATAATATCTCCGACACATGCAAATTTTACTAACCTATCCATAATTTTTTTATTGTAATTAAATTCTTTTAATAAAATCCGCTATAACTTTTGCCTGAATTTCCCAGGTATACTTTTTATTAACAATTTCTCTTCCATTCCGAGCATTATTTTTCAAGAAATGTAGATTTGATATTGTGTCAATGATTTTTTTGCTTAAATCATTTTCATCGTCAGGATTAAAATAATTTACAAAATCAGAATCTCTAGGAACAACTTCAAGATGAGCTTTTATATCACTTAGAATAATTGGTTTTTCCATTGCTAAATATTCCATTAGCTTTAGCGGGCTAGATATTTCCCACCAGAATATTCTCGGCAAGGGAACGATACATATGTCCGCTAAATGAATATAGGAAGCTAATTTTTCATGTTGAACGATATCGAGCAATAATAAATTTTCATTAAGTTTATAATTTTTAGATTCACAATAGTCAGAAATAAATTTATTATTATCGCTGATACTAATGAACAATAAATTCGGAAATATATTTTTAATATGATTGATTGCATCGATTATTAGATTTATCCCCCTATTAGGGCTAATAGTTCCGTGATAAAAAATAGTAATTCTGTCTTTAGCTTTTGCTTTTATCTCTGACGGTATATTATTCGTAATACTGGGATAAAAAATAGATGGATTAACCGCCGACGGAAATAATACGGAATTCTTAAACTTTGATTGAATTAGATTTTCAACATAAGATCGAGTTCCGGAAGTTATAAAAGTAGCGCCGTCAAAAAATTTATTAGCTAATTTGCAAGATAATTTGTAATCCCATGGCAAATCTATTTCCACAGGTATGGATCTAACATCTAGAATTACTTTAATTGAAAATATTTTCTTTATAATCAATAAGAAAATAGTAGCGGGGATTATATGTTGATCTACAATTACTGCATCGATTTTTTTTAGCACACAATAAACGGGTAGAAATATGGAAAGTTTTAAAAGAAAATATCGCCTCTTACCAAATGGGCATTTTAATAAAATAATTTCTTCTCCAAACTTATTTTGATCATCAATGCCTACAAGCTTTGCTTTATGTCCTAACATATTCAAAGCTTTGACCAATTGTATTTCGCAATTCACGTGATGGGTTTTGCTTATAAAAACATCTCTGATAAAAATTATATTCATATACATTTCACAATAAATTAACACTACTGTCCCGTTAAAAGTTGAATAAAGACAATTGGTTAGTGGAACAATAGTCTTGAATTAAGTTTTCGTTTTTATTAAGTATTTGATTTATAAAGACTTTGTTAAAAAGGTTTATACTGAAAATTTGTAAAATTGTGTAGAGGCTTTCAGTTAAATCTAATTTCTTTTTTATAATGGCAACTAAGACATAAACAGAAATTGCAATCCAGATTTGAGTCTTGACGGCATTTACACTTGTGCCGTAAAATGATTTAATTCTTAAGTGCTGCTTAATCCACTTAAAGAATAATTCTATTTTCCAACGGTCTTTGTATAAACTAGCAATCGTGTCCGGCGGCAGAGAAAAATTGTTTGTTAAGAAAATAAGTTCAGTGTCATTTTCTTTATCAATAAATTTAATTTTTCGAATATGTTCGGGATACAAGCACGAAGTTTTTACTCCGGTAAGTTTCACAGTCTGATCGTATTTGATATTTTCAAATTCAGTTACATCCTGAGAGTACAGTCTTTGAGTAAGCAAATTATCTTTTGCTCTTGTAATAAAGAAAGCATTTTTTCCTTTGAGTGAAAATAATCTTTTAAAATCGACATAGCCTTTATCCATAACATAAATTGCAGAAGGTTCAACGGTGATTAAATCTAAAATATTAACATCATGAACTTTGCCGGAAGTAATGTAAATAAAGGTTGGAATTGATGTCCTAATATCGAGCAGAGTATGCATTTTGACTGCTCCTTTATGTTTTCTAAATTTAGCCCAAGGAAACAGACTGAGACAAAGATCGATCGTAGTAGAGTCCAAGGCATATAGTGTGTTATCAAGTTCTTTGTATATAAGATCATCTTTTGCATAAAGTGATAATGCTTCATTGATGAGGCAATGAGCTAAACATGCAAAGATTCGCCCGTCACGAGTTTCATTAGCGCGTGATAAATTGGTTCTTGAGATGTTGCCTTTTATTCCCATGTGATAAAGCTTTTCTGAATTAGAGCGAAGACAAGCTTCAATATCGGGGAGTGATTCTCTGAAAGTTAGTTGAGCAAAAGCTCAACAGAGAAATTGATCCCAGCAAGAGAAAGTTCTATAACGATAATTGCCTTTGAATTCAGAGACTAAATCATCAAAAATATTTTTAGGAATGAAGCTCATAATTTGTGAAAAGATTGTTTTTCCTTGATTCATTTTAAGCCTTAATTTTATCGAGCTTAAAATGGAAAATTTTTATTTAGCTACAAATTCTTAAAAACTATGGGTTTTAATTTCAAATCGATTTTTGAAAAAATATTTATGAGTTCACTCTAAAAAGGTCAAAATAGTTTCACAAAAAATTTTTAAGTGAGTAAGATTTTAAATAAATTCCTGAAAAGAAATTTACTCATTGGTTATTGAAAAAATGTTCAGAAAAAACACAAAA
>JAMCWE010000121.1 GCA_023475265.1 Bacteroidota bacterium | reverse complement strand
CTGTTTGATGAAGACCAGGAAAAATCACAAGACCAATTTTTCAACGAGACAAAGAAAAACATTCAGCAATCTTTTTATGATAAAGAAATTGAGAACGGTATTCTTAATCTAATTGATGATATAGCAAAGAAGCGGATTCAGATTCGTGTCCATCCTTCTAAAAATATTCATGCAAAGATTTATATCTTCCGGGAAAAAGAAAAACATGAACACGGTTATGGAGTTGTAATAACCGGGTCGAGTAACCTTACCGAAGCCGGCCTCGAAAGGAATTTCGAATTCAATGTTGAACTCAGAGACAATGCCGATATCGATTACGCTACCGATACATTTGAAAAACTCTGGGGCGAAGGAGTAGAGCTAAGTTTCGATTATGTTGAGCGCTTAAAAAAAGAAACTTATTTGAACGATGATTTCACTCCATACGAAGTTTATTTGAAGTTCTTAACGGAATATTTCGGCAAGAGTATTGAGTTTGATCCAAACTCAATAAGCGATCTTCCTAAAGGATTCATGAAATTGTCATACCAAATTGATGCCGTTAATGATGGTTTCAACAAGATGATGAAACATTACGGTTTCTTTCTTGCTGATGTAGTTGGGCTTGGTAAAACAATCGTTGCAATATTGGTTGCAAAGAAGTTTTTCTATCACAATGGATTTCCAACACACCGTTCTCATACCCTTATTGTTGTTCCGCCATCATTGCAAGAAAATTGGGAAGAAACAATAAATAAATTTGGTCTCGATAATTATAAAATCATCACGAACGGCAGCTTACACAAATTACAGAATCCGGAAAAGTATGACCTGGTTATAGTGGACGAAGCTCATAAGTTTAGAACAGACACTGCGGAAATGTATAATCTTCTTCAAAAGATTTGTAAAACACCGACAAGAAAGATTTTACCGAATGGTGAATATGAAAAGAAAAAAGTTATTCTTGTTTCTGCAACACCGCTTAACAATAGACCGGAAGATATCGCTAATCAGATTTACCTTTTTCAAGATTCTAAAGACTCAACTCTCGAAATCTCCAATCTCCAAAATTTCTTCCGCCGGTTGATCGATAGATATCGAAAAGCAAAAAATGATCCGGATATAAAATCATCTCTTGAAGAGGTTAAAAAGATTTATGAAGAAATCCGTGTTAAAGTTTTAGAGCCGATAATTGTTAGAAGAACAAGAAGCGATCTGAAAGAACATCCGCAATATTGGGATGATATACAAAATCAGAATCTTCTATTCCCGGAGGTTGAAAAGCCAATCAAGATTCTTTACCAGCTTAATAATCAGCTCGAAAATCTTTACGACAAAACAATGTTCTTTATTAGCGATCCGAAAAAAGGATTAACTTACAATCGATACAAAGCTATTGGGTATCTAAAACCCGATAGGAAGAAACGTTATATCACAGCCGACCTTGTCTCTGCACAACTTGCAATGATAATGAAAGTTCTTCTCGTTAAACGCATCGATAGCAGTTTCTTTGCTTTTAAGCAATCGCTGAAAAGATTTTATGATGCCACAAGAGCAATGGTAACAATGTTTGAGAGAGGCAAAATATTTATCGCACCCAATCTTCCTGTAACAGAATATATACTTGCAGATAATGAAGAAGCGCTACTCGACCTGGTTCTCCAAGAATCTCCAACCGACCCAACAATCGAGATTTGTGCACCGGAAGATTTTGAAGAAGGACCGAAAGAAGGATTAGTTCACGATCTTAAAATTCTGGAAGAACTTTATTCTGAATGGAGTGCTGTCAATCAAGATCCAAAATTTGATGAATTCGTTGATAAGCTAAATACGGAATTCTTTTACCCCGGGAGAAATCTTCAGCGTAAGCTTGTTGTGTTTTCCGAATCGATGGAAACAACAATCTATCTGAAAGAAAAACTTGAAGCTGCCGGCTTTACAAAAATTCTTTGTGTCGATAGCGGCAATCGAAAAGAAAAGATGCATGCAATTCGAGCTAACTTTGATGCTAATGTAAAAACAGATGAACAGAAAAACGATTATGATATTATCATATCAACCGAAGTTCTTGCTGAGGGTATTAATCTCCACCGCTCAAATATAGTTGTTAACTATGATACTCCCTGGAATTCAACACGGTTGATGCAACGGATTGGAAGAGTAAACCGTATCGGTACACAAGCTCCGCGTATTTATATTTACAATTTTTTCCCAACATCGAAAGTTGATGACGATATCGAGCTTAAGAAAAAAGCATTCATGAAGTTGCAAGCATTTCATTCTGCGCTTGGAGAGGATAGCCAGATTTATACTCCGGAGGAGGAAACCGATTCATTCGGTCTAGAGGTTAAAAAGATTTATGAAGAAAAAGACGAACGGCTTATTTATCTAATGAAGCTTCGCAAAATAAAAGAAGAGAATCCCGAACTCTTTAAGAAAATTAAAAACATGCCGTTGCGTGCCCGCGCCGGCAGAAAACATAAAATTCTTAACGGCTCAACTATATGTTTCATCCGTAATCAAAAGCGAGATGCTTTTTATTACTGTAAACCGGATGCTACTCTCGATGAATTGACATTCGTCGAATCTGCTAAACAATTTGAATCTCGTGCAGAAGAAAAACAAATCCCGCTTCATGAATTTCATCACGAACAAGTTAATGCTGCAATAAATTCTTTCAGTGAACAGATACAAAAAGAATCTGCAAAAGATAAAAAAGTTGATATTACCCAAGGACCAAATGAGAAAAAAGCTATAGCTTATCTCGATGCATTTCTGAATATTAAATTGGCTAGTCAAGAAGAAGTTGAATTAATTCTTTTGGCAAAGAAAGCTATTCGCTTTGGTCGCTTTCAAAACCTTCAGCGCGATATTAACAAACTTCACAATGCTGTCAAGGTTAAACATGTAAAGCCGGTTATACTTTTAGAAAAATTGATGCATATTCTTAATTCATATCCGCTGAAATCGATTTCGGAAAATGATCTTCAGCCGTCGGAACAGTTTGAATTATTCTTCTCAGAATTGAATCCCGAAATAATTATTTCTGAATCGTTTTCTGTGTGAATGAGAATGAATTATCGAAAAGTCAATTGCGTAAGGAGTGAACAAAAAAAGAAACCCCGAATTGCTTCGGGGTCAAACTAACGATGCTATCGTTAGCGCTGTTAAACGTGATTCAAATATAACAATTACCTGATAAAAACAAAAGATTATTTTATGCGCGAAAGAGTTATTGCTTATGTAGATGGTTTCAATCTTTATTTTGGACTGAAGTCAAAAGGATGGAAAAGGTACTATTGGCTTAACCAGAAAGCTATGATTCAAAATCTGCTAAATCAAAATCAAGACTTATCTCTCATTAAGTATTTCACTTCCCGCGTCTCATTTCCACCTGATAAGGTTAAACGACAAGGCGATTATCTCGAAGCATTGATGACTCTTTCTGATCTAAAGATTTACTATGGTAAGTATCAGATGAACAAACAAGAATGCCGGCGTTGCGGAAATATTCAGTTTGTTCCTAATGAAAAAATGACGGATGTAAACATTGCTGTCGAAATTCTTAAAGATGCTTACCGGGATAAATTCGATACAGCTTTTTTGGTTTCTGCCGATAGTGATCTATCTGCACCGGTACAAGCAATAAAAGAACTGTTTCCGGCAAAAAGAATAATTGTTGGTTTCCCTCCAAATAGATCTTCTTTCGTCTTGACGCAGCTCGCAAGTGCCTTTATTAATATCGGTCGTAGAACTTTTGCAAAAAGTGTTTTTCCGGATGAAGTTGCTAAACCTGATGGATTTATTTTGCGTAAACCGCATGAATGGAGTTAATAAATTATTGAAATAACTATGACCGAATCTGAACTCAAATCCCGTCTCCAACAGAAATACAATCATTCAATTTGGAAAGACATTCTCAATTCCATTTTCCCGAAAGTAGAATACCTTTTACACCCGGCTGTTCTAGCGGAGAAGACTGATACTGCAAAATTTGTCCGGCAGATTGGCAATCTATCAATCGCTGATGGCAACATCGGCATCTTTGAAGTTGAGGTTGCTGATTCAATTATCATTTCAAGAAACCGGGTTAAGCTGCGCGAAATAGCAGCAAAGTATATCGATCAAGGAATTATTAACGGCGCTTTCGTTTTTTATTTTCATCCGGATCAGAACGACTACCGGTTCACTTTCATTTATAAAAAATCCATTATCACGGAAGAAAAAGGATTTGAAAAATACCAGACGAACCCGAAACGATTCACTTATATTCTTGGTCCTAATGAAGCTTGTAGAACCGCGACTATTCGGTTAATAGAATTACAAAAAAATGAGAGCATTACATTTAAAGTTCTTCAAGATGCCTTCTCTATTGAAAAAGTTACCAAAGAGTTTTATTCCGAACTCAAAACTATTCTCAAGTTAATCAAAGCTGAACATATTTCCCGGTTACCGGAATCGAAGAAACAAGATTTTTCTCAGCTGCTAATCAACCGGCTTCTCTTTCTAAAATTTTTGGAAAAGAAAGGTTGGCTTTTTGTAACGCCGCAAGATTCTGAAGCTGATCGTAAAAACTACTTGAATCGGATGAAAGAAAATTTTGCCGACAGAAATCTTTGGAGTGATTTCTTTTATCACCTCTTTTTCAGAGGATTGAATTTACATTCTTACGGCAATCACCAAGTTCAATCGTCAATTCATAACATCATTGGTTACGTTCCTTTCCTTAACGGCGGTCTGTTTCAAGAAGCAAATGAACTTGAAGAGGGTTGGAATGATAGCCAAGTTTCTGTTGATAATGAAGCATTCGATCTGATCTTCGATAAACTTCTTAACCGTTTCAACTTTACAATTGACGAAAATCTTTCCGATGAAATCGAAGTCTCTCTCAATCCCGATTTACTCGGCTACACTTACGAAGAGTTCATTGCAGATAGCCACGGTCAAGGCGCTTATTACACGCACCCGGTAGAAGTCGGCTTAATGTGCCGCGAATCTCTCAAAACATTTCTTGAAGAGAGAACAAATTTTTCTCCGGCTTCTATATCTAATCTTGTTGATAATTACTCTGCAGATGATCTAAGCGATGAAGATGCATTACATATCTACAAGATTCTTGTTAAGATAAAAATTCTTGATCCGGCAATTGGTTCCGGTGTTTATCCTGTTCGCATGATGCAAGAACTAGTTGCTATACATCAAGCTCTTGCAAAGAAAATTACATCTGGTTCTCTCGGCCAGATCGCTTCAAACAGATTAATCGATCCTAACAATAGATATTATTTCAAACTGAATATCGTGCAAAATAATATTTACGGGACCGACATTGATCATTATGCCGTTGAAATTGCTAAACTCAGATTCTGGCTTTCTCTTGTTGTTGATTTCCAGATGGAAATAAATTCAAGCGAAGATTTACAAAACGTTCCCGCCCTGCCTAACCTTGATTTTAAATTGAGAGCCGGTGATAGTTTATTGTCTGTTGTTAAAAGGAAAACTCCTTCTCAAACTGCATCTAAGAAAAACGGCAAGAGCGGTTACAATCTTGATCTGATGTTTCGAGCCCACCAAATAGATGCTTTCTTTGAAGAACCAATAAAAAGACTTTCTTCGATGAAGTCGAAGTTTTTTCAGTTCGAGGAATTGAAAAGGAATAAAGAAATTCCCGAACACATGACCAAACAGCAGATGAAAGAAAATATTCAAACGCTGGAGAAGAACCTTGCTAAAGAAATCGGCATTGACGAAATAGAAACGTTTAAGAATGTGAATCATATTCTCTGGCAAATTCACTTTGCTGAAATTTTTGATGAGCATCTACAATTTGGTTTTGATATCTGTATTGCTAATCCTCCATATCTTCGTCAAGAAAAGATTAACGAACTCTTTTCTTCTTTTGATAGCGGTATAACCAAAGATGAGCTAGTTGATACTTATGAAAAACTTTTTGCCGATAAGAAAGTAAAGATTGATAAGAAAAGCGATCTTTATGTTTACTTCTTTTTGCGCGGTATAAATCTTTTGTCTGAAAAAGGCGTTCTATGTTATATATGTTCTAACTCATGGCTCGATGTTGGTTATGGAAAATCTCTTCAAGAAATTCTTCTTAAAACTACGCGGATAAAAACTATCATTGACAACAGTGCAAAACGTTCTTTTGAAAAAGCCGATGTTAATACAACAATAAATATTTTTGTAAAAGATTCCTCTGTTGATCGTGCTGAAGGAAATCAAAATACCGGTAGAAAAGAATCCTTGAGCACAGATACCATTGCGCGTTTTATTGTTTTCAAGGATGATTTTGAAAAAGTAGCTACACCGGCTGAATTAAATTTTATCAGTTCTGCAACTACAGTTACTTCAAATGATAAGTGGCGTGTTTATCCGCTTCCTCAAAATGATCTTTACAAAAATGGTGTTGACGAAGACCTCAATTATGAAGGCGATAAATGGGGAGGCAAATATCTTAGAGCTCCGGATATTTTCTTTACTATTTACAAAAAAGCCAATAAAAATAATTTGATAACAAAGTTGGATAAATTTTTCGACGGTGAAAGATATTTGAATACTGGCGGTGCAGATGGTTTTTTCATTGTTACCGAATTCAGTAAAACTGCTGACGAAAATTTCTTTGTTACTAACAAAAATAAACTTCTGAATAATTCTAAAGTGTATGAGGGTATTATTGAAAAAGATTTTCTGATACCGCTGGTTAAAGATGAATTAAAGAAAGAGAGAAAGATATCTATCCAAAATCATGATGCTTACTGTTTTGTTGTCAATAAAAAGCCAACTAAGAATGTTCTAAATTATATCCATTGGGGTGAAGTACAAGGATATGACCAAAGATCTGTTACAAAACTTCAAACGCCATGGTATAAACCTACAAATCAGATGCTGCATTCGGCAAAATTATTAGTACCTAGGAGTTTCAACGAAACCTTTATAATTCATTACAACCCTCATGAATATTTATCTTTGCGTTATTATCGCCTGCATCTAAAAATTGGTGATGAAAAAGACTTTGTTACATACTTTAATTCAACACTTGTCGCATTCCTTTTGGAAACATTAGGGAATAAAAGTCTAGGACAAGGTGCATTGGATTTTTTCATGGCTGATTTTCTTTCTATGAATCTTCCCTTGGTCATTGATGGGAACTATAAACAAATATTTGATTCACTTTCTAAAAGAAAAATTGGTAGCATCTTTGAAGAGTTACGATTAGAGAAGGATAAGTCAATTCGTTTACAAAAACCAAAACCGCTTCCTGATAGAAAAGCATTAGACGACATAATTTTTGATGCACTCGGTTTAACCAAATCAGAACGCACAGAAGTTTATTACGCAGTTTGCGAACTTGTACAAAATAGATTAAACAAAGCAAAGAGTGTGTAATAAATATTTTTTCTTTTTAATAAAAATAGTAGTTTAAAATTATGGATAACATCGGATACATAGAAATCACAGTAACCGGTATTAAAGGTAACTTAAAATTAACCCCAGATACTTTTGATATTAGGGAATTAACTGAAATAATAGAACAAGCCGAAAGAATGTTATTCCCTGGTGAAAGAAAAGATCGCCCTTTAATAAGTTACCGTATTGAGGAAGGTTCTGTAAAGAATATATTTAAAACAAGTGCTCAAATCGTTATTGGGTTCAGCGCTGTTCTTGGCCAAGTCCAAACAACACAACATATAGATTTCCTAGAACTAAATACCGCAAAAGCATTTGAGACATTACAAGAAACTGCCATCAAAAAAGATTTCACTTTTGATATTAGTACTTCTGTAACTAACTCTCCTACTCTAAAAATTGATAAATCAACTTTTTTCTATCGTACGGCAGAAAATTGGGTTGATGCAGAGTTTTACTTTTTTGGAAAGATTACTAATGCCGGCGGTAAAGATAAAGCAAATATTCATTTAGTAACCGAAGAACTTGGTACTTTGTATATTCAAACACCACAAGAGGTCTTGGCAAAAGCTGAAGAAAATATTCTTTATAAAAATTATGTTGTTAGAGCTAATGGCAAACAAAATTCTGAAACTGGAGAAATTGATAAGCAAAGTCTTACATTTTTGAAACTCATAGAATATAATACTCGATATGAAGAAAAATATCTAAAAAACTTAAGAAACAAAGCAATGAACTGGCTTAATAAAATTGATCCTGATGAATGGTTAAGAGACATAAGGGGATATGATGCCTGAAGGTGCATTACTTGATACAAGTTTTTTCCTGAGATTCTTAAACGAAAAAGACGATCTATTTGATAAGGCAGATAAATACTACAAATACTTTCTACAAAAAGAAATCAGATTATTTATTTCTACAATTAGTATCGCAGAATATTGTGTTGGTGGAACTGTTGATCAACTTCCACTTAAAAATATTCTCGTTTTACCTTTTAACATTGAACACGCGGAAAAAGCCGGTGAACTTGCTTGCATTCTTTATGACGCCAGACGAAATAATCAATTAATTTTTATAAAGAATATTTTCTTCAGCT
>JAMCWE010000198.1 GCA_023475265.1 Bacteroidota bacterium | reverse complement strand
GATAGATGATATGCAGATTGATATTGGATAAAATTATTGATGAGATAATGGCTAGATTTTATGACTTATAACTTTGAAGAGAAACTAACTTACAGATAAGCTTTTTAATTTATAATTATTTCTAACAGCAATATTCTATTTATTTTTGTCAAAATTAAAAACTAAACATTAAAAAATATAATTCACCATCTATATTGTAAAAGTATTATATTTTATTTCAGACAAGCAAAGCCCCGAAAATCTTTTTATCAAAAACCTCTTTTCCACCCACGTCCTCCAAAGTAACCATCATTTTTTTCTTATTAGATCTCATTTTTTTTATCGAAGGTCTCCCCTCAAAATTAAAATAAGATTATCAATCATCAATATATATAAAAACTTTGAATCAACTTCTATCAAATTAAATTTATTTTTACCAAATATGCAAATAAATTTATTTGTATATAAAAATTTTTTTTACATAAATAATGTATATTAATTAAAATTAAAAAAAAACATTTTCGTTTTAAATAATTATTAACTCGAATAAAGAATATTTTTCTTCTACAAAATTCATATGCTTTCCAATCAATAAATAGTAAAAATTGTCAAGCTAAAAAATATTTTATTAACTCACCTTACGCATTAAACCTTGAGGTCACTGCTTTAGAACTCGAAGATCTATGTTCCTTTCAGGAACTCTGAGAATCATAAAGACGCTGAAAGCGTCTGATATTCAAGATTGGGACAACGTCCCAATATACAATATTCTAAAACTTTATTAATAACCCTGAAAGGATGAAATAAGCCTTTGTATAACTTCAGTTAATAAGTAAGCGTTAAACCCGCATTTATGATAAATCTGCATGCCCTCTACTAGGCCTCTGCCTAGCCTAAAAGTCCACTCTCAACAAAATCCCAAAATCTAAAGTTTAACAACTTGTAAACCTGATAACTTGATAATCTGCAAACATAAAAACTTGGAAACTTCATCTACTTAACAAAAAGAATTTTTTCACTATATAGCAAGAATACTTTTTTAGTATCATATTTTTTATTCCACTTTTCCATTTCCAATACTCCAATTTTCCATTACTTTAAGCTTCTATCCCCAATATATCTCCGTTCTACCTCCGTCTATCAATAATAAGAATCCCTAAGCAGCAAATTGATTTTCCATCTTTAAAAGAATATTTTTCCGTAGCACAGACTTTAGTCTGTGCACTATAATTATATTCATCAACGAGGTAACATTGACAACAGATCAAATTATCAAAGCTGTTCCAAAAGTTTTGCTGCATGATCATCTTGATGGAGGATTGCGGCCGCTGTCAGTAATCGAGCTGGCAAAAGATTTAAAGTATAATAAGCTTCCCACTAAAGATCCGGAAGAACTTGGTGAATGGTTTCATAGCGGTGCAAATAAAGGCAACCTTGTCGAATACCTGCAAGGCTTTGAACACACTTGTGCAGTTATGCAGACTAAAGAATCTCTGCAAAGAGTAGCTTATGAAATGATGGAAGATATGAAGGATGATGGCGTTTGCTATGTAGAAACAAGGTTCGCTCCCAATTTTCACACGGCAAAAGGCTTATACCATGAAGATGTTGTTAGCGCAGTTTTAGAAGGCCTGGAAAAAGGTAAACAAGACTTTGGCGTCGGTTTTGGTTTAATTTTATGCGGGATGCGGAATATGAAGAATACATTAGAAATAGCTGAACTCGCTGTTAACTTCCGCAACCAGGGAGTTGTTGGTTTCGATCTAGCCGGAGAAGAAGGTGGATATCCTCCTAAGAAACATATCGAAGCTTTCCAGTTTATTCAGAGAGCAAACTTCAATATTACAATTCATGCAGGCGAAGCTTTCGGCAAGGAATCTATATGGCAGGCTATTCAATGGTGCGGTGCACATCGTATTGGGCATGCTACTCATTTGCTTGAAGATATCTCATTAGATAAGGAAGGAAATGTCGTCAGCTTTGGCGATCTTGCTCAATATGTGCTTGATAAAAGAATTCCATTGGAAATTTGCCTGCTGAGCAATGTTCACACCGGTGCTGTAGATAAAATTGAAAATCATCCCTTCGGAATATTATTCAAAGAAAAATTTAGAGTTACAATTAATACCGACGACAGGCTGATGAGCAATACAAACATGACTAAAGAATTTATGACTGCAATTCAAAACTTTAATCTTAATCTTGATGACGTAGAAAAGTTATCAATCAATTCAATGAAGTCTGCATTCAATCCTTATAAAGAAAGGCTTCACTATATTTATAATGTTATTAAACCTGGCTATCAAGCTATGAAAGATCAATTACTATCACTCAAAACTTACGCAGGTAAATATGAAGAAACTGTTCACAAATTATAATTTTGAATTCAATAAGAATGAAAGAAAAATATTAAAAACTTTCTGCAACCAAAATCTAAAACAAATACAAGGAGACAATAAATATTTTAGTGAAATTAAAATATTCAATTCGCTAATCGATAAATTAAACAGCGATGCCGATACTATTAAGCTCACTAAAGATGAAAGAACAAGATTAAAATATCAGCTTGAAGAAAATGTAAAGCACCTAAAGAAAGAAATGCAGAAGAGTTGGTTCCTAAAAAAATGGCTTTACAAATCAATGCTAACTCAATACGAAAATATTGTTGAGAATCATTTTTCCGATTAATAACAAACAATGTTGGAGTAATGGAGAGGTGGAATGATGGAGTAGTGGGCATTGAGTGTTTAAGAGCAATAATGCATAATACATAAAAGGAACGGACGGATAATGGAATTTACTAAAAGATATAATTTAAATCGGGGCTATATGAAATTGGAGGTATGGCAGGACAGCATTCAATTATTTAAATTGATAAATAAAATTGCCATTGAAATTCCGAAATTAGATTTTAAATTAAAAGCTCAGATACTTGATGCTGCCCAATCTATATCTTCAAATATTGCAGAAGGATATTGTAGAAAAAGTTTAAATGAATATTTGTACTTCTTAAATGTCGCTCTTGGTTCCTGTGGAGAATTTCTAACTCGTACGATTGGACTAAAAGTATCTGATTTAATTTCACAAGAAAAATTTGAAGAAATCGATACACTTCATTATGCTGTTGAGAATAAACTTTTGTCTTTAGTTAAGGCTTTGGAACTAAAAAGAAAAGAAGGAAGCTGGGATCAACAAATTCACGAACCAGCGTTACCATATAACCCATTTAATAAAGATGAAATATGAAAAACATTCCCCATTATTCCATTACTCCATTATTCCAACACTCCATTATTCCAACACTCCATTATTCCATCGCCATGTTATTAAATTTGAGGTAGTAATATGTTATCTGAAGAATCAAAATTAAATATAAAAGCCCCGCACGGTAATAAGCTTTCTTGTAAAGGATGGATTCAAGAAGCCGCAATGCGTATGCTTATGAACAACCTTGATAAAGATGTTGCGGAAAAACCATCAGAATTAATTGTATACGGCGGAAGCGGTAAAGCTGCCAGAAATTGGGAATCGTACGAAGCAATAATCTCTTCACTCAAAAAACTTGAGAATGATGAAACTCTTCTTGTCCAATCAGGTAAACCAGTCGCTGTTTTCAAAACATATCCAGATGCACCTCGAGTACTTATTTCAAATGCAATGCTCGTTCCGCATTGGGCAAACTGGGATGAGTTCAGACGGCTTGAGCAGCTTGGCCTAACTATGTATGGACAAATGACCGCCGGTAGTTGGATCTACATCGGTACGCAAGGTATTCTTCAAGGTACTTATGAAACATTTGCAGAATGCGGAAGAAAATATTTTAATAGTGATCTATCCGGTAAGTTTTTATTAACAAGCGGACTTGGCGGTATGGGTGGCGCTCAACCATTAGCCGCAACAATGAATGGCGCAGCTTTCCTTGGTATTGATGTAGACCGGAAGAGAATTCAAAAAAGATTAGATACGGGTTATATAGATGTCTTGTCAGAAAATCTTGATGAAGCATTAAAATTAGTTTTAAAAGCAAAATCAGAAAAGAAACCATTATCTGTAGGATTAGTTGGAAACGCAGGTGAAGTTCTTCCTAAAATTTTATCTAAAGGAATAATCCCGGATATTTTAACGGATCAAACTTCCGCTCATGATACACTTAATGGATACGTTCCAATGGGAATGAATTTTGAAGATGCCTTGTCTTTAAGAAAAAATAATCCTCAAGAATATATCAAATTGGCAAAACAAACTATCGTTCGTCATGTTCAAGCAATGTTAGAATTCAAAAGACTGGGCGCTATTACTTTTGATTATGGAAATAACATTCGCGGAGAAGCAAAAGACAATGGTGTTCATAATGCTTTTGATATACCTGGCTTTGTACCGGAATTTATTCGTCCGCTCTTTTGCGATGGCAAAGGTCCGTTCAGATGGGCCGCTCTTTCCGGTGACCCAAAGGATATTTACACAACTGATCAAGCAGTGAAAGAAACTTTTCCTGAAAATAAATCTCTTATCAACTGGATTGATATGGCTCAGAAAAAAGTTCACTTCCAGGGATTGCCTTCCAGAATATGCTGGCTAGGCTATGGCGAAAGAGCAAAGATGGGAAAAATATTTAATGATCTCGTTGCTTCAGGAAAAGTAAGTGCACCAATTGTTATTGGAAGAGATCATCTAGATTGCGGATCAGTCGCTTCACCTAACCGCGAAACAGAAGCAATGAAAGACGGAAGCGATGCAATTGCTGATTGGCCGATATTAAATGCACTCCTAAATTCAATCGGCGGTGCAAGCTGGGTTTCTGTCCATCATGGCGGTGGTGTTGGAATTGGAAATTCAATTCATGCCGGTATGGTGATTGTCGCTGATGGAACAAAAGAAGCAGAGAAAAGATTAGAGCGAGTTTTAACTTACGATCCAGGTTTAGGAATTGTTCGTCATGCCGATGCCGGTTATGAACAAGCAATAATTAATGCAAAATTACATAGTATAAAAATTCCAATGTTAAAATGAATTACCGGGTCGAAAAGATTTATTTAACAATTCTTTGTGGCTCTCTGATGTTCTTTGTGAACTCTGTGTTCCTCCTTAAACACAGTTACACAGAGAACACCGAGAAGGCGCAGAGAACCTCAGAGAAGGATGAGAGGAAATGGAAATAAACGAGTTAAATGAATTAACTAAGAAAATTATTGGCTGCGCTATTGAAGTTCACAAACAACTTGGTCCCGGCTTGTTGGAATCTGCTTATGAAGAATGTCTGAGTTATGAATTAACAATAAACGGACTAACTAATGAAAGACAAGTGCCTATACCAGTTGTTTATAAAGAAGTAAAACTTGATGTTGGTTATAGAATGGATATTTTGGTTGAGAAAGAAGTGATTGTAGAATTAAAATCTATTGAGTGTTTAACACCAGTTCACGAAGCACAAATTTTAACTCACTTAAAATTTTCTAAAAAAAGAATTGGTCTATTAATGAATTTCAATACTTTAAGGTTAACGGATCAATTGAGAAGATTTATAAAATAATTCTTTGTGGTTCTCTGATGTTCTTTGTGAACTCTGTGTTCCTCCTTAAAACACAGTTACACAGAGAACACCGAGAAGGCACAGAGAACCGCAGAAAAAGAAAAAATAATTGTCCTATTAAAGAAATAACTATTCGTCAAGGAGGGAAAAATGAAAGTAAAAGTATTAATCGCTGATAAATTTCCGGATCAATACATTCAACAATTAAAAGATATTGATTTAGACGTTATTTATTCTCCAAAACTCGGAGAAGATGATTTACCGGAAGCAGCAAAAGAAGTTGATATAGTTGTAGTTCGTTCTACCATTGTTAATGCTGCAACAATCAATGCAAGTAAAAATCTAAATTTAATTATTCGCGCAGGTGCCGGTGTAAATAATATTGATATTCCAGCCGCAAACCAAAAAGGAATATACGTGGCTAATTGTCCTGGAATGAATTCCGTAGCCGTAGCGGAATTAGCAATCGGATTAATGATTTCGCTTGATCGTCGAATACCTGATAATGTAATCGATTTTAAAAACTGTAAATGGAACAAAGGTGAATATTCCAAAGCTGAAGGATTGATGGGAAAAACTTTAGGAATAATCGGCGTTGGTAATATTGGTAAAGAAGTTGCAAAGCGCGCTCTTGCCTTTGGAATGAATGTGTACGGCAAAGACATTTCGAGAATTGAAGGAATAGCAATTAAAGATTTTTCAGAGATGAACCAGTTATTGCCGTTGTGTGATGTTGTTACTCTTCATCTTCCTGCGACTCCTCAAACAAAAGGATTGTTTAATAAAGAAATGTTCAGCTATATGAAACCAAATGCACTTCTAATTAATACAGCGCGTGCAGATTTAATAGATCAGGATGCGATGATTGAAGCAATCAAAACTAAAAATATTCGTGTCGCTTTAGATGTAATTAAAAATGAACCTGAAGAAAAATCCGGAGAAATAAAATCTCCACTCCAAGAATTAAAGAATGTTTATGTTACTCATCATATCGGCGCATCAACTGAACAGGCACAAAACGCAGTGGCCGCTGAAACAGTGAAGATCATAAAAGATTTTATTTCGAGTGGTGTAATTGCTCATTGGGTTAACAGAGCAAAAATCTCTGATGCACATTACCAATTAGTTGTGAAGCATTTTGATAAACCTGGAGTGCTTGCTAATATTATGAGCATTATCCGGGATAAGAATGTTAATATTGAAGAAATTGAGAATGTAATTTTCGATGGCGGTGTTGTTGCTTGTTGTACTATGAAGTTAAAAACTTCTATTACTACTGATATGATTAAACAGATGCAGGATAATCCGAACGTTCTCAGTGTTTCCCATGTTGCGGTTTAGTTTTGAATTAATTGAGACTCATTTTTTAAAGTGAGTCTCAATTATACTCAGAGAGACTAAATGATTCTTTTCTTTTTAAGATAGATCAAAATATCGTTCAAATATTTTTCCAGTTGAACCTTTTTCTTCAATAACAGATTAATCTTTTCTGCAGATTCATTTTCATTTTCCTCATATTCATGAGCAACATCGTTTCTAATATCTCTGAGCTCTTTCCAATTATCATAATCATTAATTATTTCTAATTGCTCTAGTCTATTAAAAATATCTATTGCAGATTTATTCACAACATCTTCATCTAAAGCAGCAAGTACTGATTTAAAAAGTTTCTGACCAATTGCATCCTGTAATTTTGAAAATCTAAATATAAATTGGTCTATGTGCTCAACTTCGTCATTGGATAAATTAAAAACTTTCTCAGGTGTTATTGGCAAAGAAGGACCTATTTTTTCATAAGCATTATTCATCCTTAATAAATGTCTTTCACATTCATTAATAATAGTTTTTAGAATTTTGTTTCTTTCTTCATCAGATTTCATAGAAGCAAACCCTCAATTTTTGCAACCGTGTAAATGTATTTGTCGGAACTAAAATTGTTAATAACAATATCAATTTTTTGTTCACCTAAAACTTTGTGCAGTGCTCCCATGATTTTAATTTTCTTTTCAAAAATATTTTCTTTCACGTCGGTCTCAATGTATAAGTCAATGTCGCCGCCTTTTTTATTATCATCTGTGCGTGAGCCAAAAAGATAAACTTTCGCATCTTTACCAAAAGAATCTTTTATTATTTTTTTTATTGCTTCAATATGTTCTGATTTTATTCGCAACTTCATTTCATTAAGTAATTCGCAAATTATTTTGGAAAAGATACAAATAATCTAAACATATTTCACTTCAATAATATCTTTAATCATCCCATGAAAGTATGGAAGACGAATAATCTGATTTATTCCTTCCAAATCCTGATTATCAAAATCAATTATAAAAGATGAAATATTTTCTTTGATATAACTTTTTGCTTCAAGCGAAAATTCTTCACCAAATTTAATCTCTTCAACTTCATCATAAATTGAAGCGCTTACACCAGCTAAATTTTCATTCAATTGTTGAATCAATGATTCTTCTTTTGATGCAAAAATGTAATTTACAAATGGAAGCGAAAGTGATTCGATTATTTCTTCGGCAAGACTTATCCCCGTTGAAAACTTCTGACTTTTAAAATTCAAATCTCCGGTTATAATTAAGTTTTGATCATTCGCTTTTGATTCATCGGTTAAAATTTTTACTTCAACTGATGAATCATAAATTTCCTGGAATAATATTTTACTTAAAACCACTTCAACTGATGAAACATCGCCCAATAAACCTAATTCTTTAAATTCTTTTTGCGCAGAATTATAATATATATAAGAATTACAAAGAGCACCTTCAAATGAAATTCCAAATGATTTTGAAACAAATAGATCATTATTTTTTATTATGTCGATTGTTGGGATCAAGCCGACACAATCGTTTTGTTTTTTCAATTCAGTGGAAATGAGAGCCGAAGGAAAGTACTTAACATTACTCTTCAAGTTTGCTGGCAGATTATCAACAAGTAATTTAGAAAAAATATTTTGCGGGGAAAGGATATTCATTTAATTCATTCTCTCACTTCAAC
>JAMCWE010000188.1 GCA_023475265.1 Bacteroidota bacterium | reverse complement strand
AAGAATTAACAGAAGGATTAATTAGAGGTGACAAATTCCAAACTTTGCTTGGTGTTACAGGAAGTGGTAAGACATTCACAATTTCAAATGTTATTCAAGAAATTAATAAACCGACATTAATCATTTCACACAATAAGACTTTAGCTGCTCAGCTTTATTCCGAATTCAAATCTTTCTTTCCTAATAATGCGGTGGAGTTTTTTATCAGCTATTATGATTACTACCAGCCGGAAGCTTATGTAGTTTCAAGCGATTTGTATATCGAAAAAGATTTTTCAGTGAATGAGGAAATTGACCGCTTAAGATTAAAAGCGACGACGGCTTTAATTGAAGGAAGAAGCGATGTAATTGTTGTAGCAAGTGTAAGCTGTATTTATGGAATTGGAGCGCCGCAAGAGTATGCTAATCAAATTATATTTCTGAAAAAAGGATTGAAAGTTCCGCGTAAAAAGCTTTTAAGAGATTTAATCGACATTCACTACGTAAGAAATGATATTGATTTTACGCGTGGAGCTTTCCGTGCACGCGGTGATGTCGTGGAAATAATTCCTGCATATCAATATGACGAAGCTGTAAGAATTGAATTTTGGGATGAAGATATCGAAAAGCTTTCAATCATTGATTCAATAACAGGCGATGTTTTACGCGAAGTTGAATCTGTACCAATTTATCCGGCAAAATATTTTGTTTCCAACCGCGATCAAATTCAAAAAGCAATTTATAGTATAGAACAAGAACTTGATGAGCGATTGAAATATTTCCGGAAAGAAGAAAAATATTTGGAAGCTCAGCGTATTGAGCAGCGAACCAAATTCGACATTGAAATGATGAAAGAGATAGGATATTGTTCGGGAATAGAAAATTATTCCAGGCATATGGATGGACGAACGCCAGGCTCACGACCGTACAATCTATTTGATTACTTCCCGAAAGATTTTCTCTTGATTATAGATGAATCGCATGTTACAATGCCGCAGCTCCGGGCAATGTATAACGGCGATCGTGCAAGGAAACAAAATTTAGTCGAATACGGATTCCGGCTGCCTTCAGCGCTTGATAACCGTCCTATGAAGTTTGAAGAATTCGAAAGCATGCTTAACCAGGTAATTTTTGTCAGTGCAACACCGGCTGATTATGAACTTGAAAAAAGCGGCGGCGTAATTGTTGAGCAGATCATTCGTCCAACAGGCTTGCTTGATCCTGAAATTGAAGTCCGTCCAATCAAAGGACAAATTGATGATCTAATCGGTGAAATTAGAAAGCGCTCTGTTAAAGAAGAAAGAGTATTGGTAACAACGTTAACAAAAAAAATGGCTGAAGATTTATCCGACTATCTTGACAAAATCGGAATTAAAGTTAGATACATTCACAGCGATATTGATGCACTCGAAAGAGTTGAAATACTTCGTGACTTAAGAATTGGTGATTTTGATGTTCTTGTCGGCGTTAATCTTTTAAGAGAAGGTTTAGATCTTCCCGAAGTTTCCTTGGTCGCAATAATCGATGCAGACAAAGAAGGATTTTTAAGAAGCGAACGATCTTTAATGCAGACAGCGGGAAGAACAGCAAGAAACGTGAACGGAAAAGTTATAATGTATGCCGATAAAATTACTGATTCAATGAGAAAGACAATCGATGAAACAAATCGGCGAAGAATACTTCAAACTGAGTATAACAAAGAGCATAACATTTCGCCAAAGACAATTTATAAAAGTATGGAAGAAATTCTTTCTTCAACATCAATAGCCGATGTAAGAAAGAGAGAAGAAAAAGATGATTACTCATTTACAAAAGTAGCTGAGCCGGTTCTAAAATATATGAACTCAGAACAAAAGCAGGATTTGGTTGATCAACTAACCGAGCAAATGCATCAAGCCGCTAAAGATTTGGAGTTTGAAAAGGCAGCATCTTTACGAGATGAAATAAATAGATTGAAAAAGATGGTGAAGCAATAGAAGTTTCTAACCGGTAATAAAAAAGCGGCTCGTGTGAGCCGCTTTAATTATTCTTATAAGTTTATTATAGACTTGCACTTTCTCTCTTTTTAATTTGTGCAATCGCTCTTTTAACACTTTCAACAATTCTAAAATTAACTTCTTCCCTTTCTCTTTTTTCAAGAATTGGTAAAGAAGTCTTATCTCCAATCCTTCCCAATTCATTCACAGAAATTAAACGCACAATCCAATAAGGATCATCGCTAAACTTTTCCAGAAGCTTTAAGGTTTTGTCTTTATTTGCATCGTGTTGGACGAGAGTCATAACACTGCGAATTCTAATCGGCTCGGGCTGGCCATACTCAGCAAACTTAACTGCTTCATTATAAGCTTTAAGGGAATCTAACTTGGTTAATGCTTCAAGCGCTGATGTTCTTATAACTTCCTGTTGAGATTCAATTTTCAAAGCTTGATCAATTAAAGGCAACGCATTTAAAGAATCTATTTTAGAATATGTGGTTAATGCTGCAGCGCGTACAAAATAATTTTTGTCTTTCTCAAATTTATTCTTCAATAAATCTGCTGCTTTGTTATCTTTAAATTTGGCTAAAGAATTAATTGCATTTACCTGTACTCTTGCATCTTTATCATTGAGAGCAGCTAATAAAGATTGTTCAACACCGGCTTCATTTTGGCTGCCTAATACTTTTGCACATTCAGCACGAACAGCCCAGTAAGAATCATTATTTAATGTATTCTCAAGAGCATCAAGCGATGAGTTACTTTTTTCTTTCTCTAGTTGATCTGCGGCCCAAATTCTGCCATCGACATCTTTGTCATGCTGAAGCTGGTAAACAAGTTCATTCTCAGATTTTTTGAAATCCATTTCCTTCAATAAAATATGTCCTTCGTCGAAGTTAACCATTGAAGGGCGGTCTTTTACATCAAAGGTGAAAGTATTTTTTAGTGAATCAACCCAAACTTTCCTTGTTATTTTTTCAGTTGGAGTTTCAATACAAATTTCGACCGGCATTTTATACACCGGAGTTAAACTATCAACTTTTTGTGTCTGTTCAACAGTCATTAATAATTTATGAGCGTCGGAATTATAATTGTAATTCACTTTGAAAATCGGATGACCGCCTTTGTAAACCCATTCATCAAAGAACCAATAAAGATTTTGTCCGGTTGCTTCTTGAACAGCTTTCTCGAAATCATGAGTATCTACATTGTGGAATTGATATTCTTTTACATAGTGTTTAATCGCTTTGAAAAATAATTGATCGCCAAGTACATTACGAAGCATATTTAAAACATCGGCGCCACGCGGATAAATATAAACACCAAAAACATCGTCGGGCGAATTATATCTGTTATAAACAATTGGACGGCGTTCACGTTTATCAGCGTTGATAACTTGCTCTTGATTTCGTGACATTTCATAAACATAATGATCATTTCCAAAAGCATGTTGTCCATAAAGCGCTTCAAAGAAAGTTGCGAAGCCTTCGTTGAGCCAAGCGTTAGCCCAGTTGCGGCAGGTTAAAAGATCACCAAACCATTGATGCGCTGTTTCGTGCGAAACTAAATTTGTAGAGTTAATTTGCGGTTCTGCATTCTTATCATGGAATGTTGTGTTTGTTAGAGTAATTGCCGAAACATTTTCCATTCCGCCTTCGGTAAAATCTTGAACTGTGGAAAGAGAAAGTTTATCCCATTCATAATGATGGCCTGTAACTTCGGAAAAGAATTTTAAGATATCCGGAGTGTGAGAAAAATTTGCCATTGCTTCATTTGTGAATTGCGGTTCAACATAGTAATAGATTGGAACATTATCCCATTTCGTTTTTAGAATTTTGTATTTGCCTGCAACAATAGAATTTAAATAAACAACATGAGGTTTATTTTCATCCCAATAAAAAGTTTTTGTATGATCTTTTTTATCAGTAGCTGTCTTCTTCAATAATCCATTGGATACAACAACCCAATCTTCCGGTACTGTTGCCGTCAATGAACTTGTGCTGAAATCATCGGGATAGTCGTGGCATGGATACCAGTATTGCGCATCTTCAGATTCACTCTGACTCCATATTTCCGGTATTCTTTTGGGATAAGCTTTATCCGGCATTATAAAAAATATTCCCTTTTTAGGAATAGCTGAATAAGTAATTGAATAAGTTAAAGTATCATTCAATCCATAATTTTTATCTAAATTTATAGAAAGTATTTTATCATTATATTGATAAGAAAGACTCTTACCGTTAAGGGTCACTTTGTCAATTTTCATATCCATTGCATTAAGGTGAATTGTCTTATAATCATTTTGATAAGGAACAATTTTTTCAGTAGCAACACCGAATACTTCTTTCTTCTCAATGTTAAAATGGAAATTTAGATCGAGATGAATCATGTGAAATTCTTTATTAGGAGCGTGATGAATAGGCAGCAATTGAGCTGGCCCTCTCATTTGTCCCAAAATAAATGTTGAAGAAAGAAAAAAAACAAATCCCAATTTGCCAAAGGACTTTCGCATTTTCTAAACTCCTTAAAATAAATTGAACAAGTATCTTTTATTAGCTGAAGACTTATAAAAAGCGAATAAACTTAAAAGTTAAATTAATTTATGGGTTTGTTATTTATCACTTTTATGGGAAAAATTTGATGAACGGTAAATAGAAACAGGTGCCGGTATTTACTTCTTGAAATGATTGATTAGGAATGCAGGTTTTAGTTCTTTTTTATTTTCTTCAGCTTTGTAGCTTACATTTTCTAAAAATAATCCTGATGGAGGAGCTGTATATTTTGCCGGAACATTTGATTTATTACTTAGAAAAAATTTTATGTCATTGGAATTCATTTTACCTCTGCCAACTTCTGCAAGCACACCAACCATTCGTCGCACCATTTTCCAGAGAAAATGAGACCCAGTAATCCTTATTAGGATTAAATCGCCGACCTCTTTCAGCTGTATATTTTCAATCAATACTTTTGTTGATTTTTCTTCTTTATCTTCGTCAGCGAAAGAAGAAAAATCGTGCATGCCTAAAAATTCTTTTGCTGCATTCTGCATTGATTCAAAATTGAGTTTATCTTTAATCCACCACACATAATTTTTACCAAAAGCAGTTCGCCTTTTTGAAATTTGAAAAACGTAACTTCGTGAAATTGCATCATGCCGCGAGTGAAATTGAGGATTAGCTTTTTCAATTTCTAAAATATTAATGTCAAACGGAAGGAGATCGTTAAATTTCATTTTGATTATTTCAGGTGCCAGCATAGTTTTAACTTCAAGATGAGCAACCTGGCAAAGCGCATGAACACCGCTGTCTGTTCTTCCTGATCCCTGGATATCAAATTTTTGTTTTACAAAAATCTCTTCGGCAGCTTTTATTAATGTTCCCTGGATAGTTTTCGCGTTATTCTGTTTCTGCCAGCCGCTGTAGCGAGTTCCATCGTATTCTATATAAAGTTTGAAGCGGGACATTTCTTCTAATTTGTTGATTGCAGTTTAATCACTTATAACCTTAAAGCCAATTGGATTTTTAGGTTTTTCTTTTTCAATCATTAATTCATTGATAGAATCGAAGATTAACTGAATTTGTTGTTTCTGTTCCTTATACCGTTTCTTAGTTTCCATTTCTAGTTTTCTTAATCTTCTTGATAAATCATCATTACTCTCTAAGAATTTCCTTAACTGAACAAAAGCCCGCATTATAGCTGTATTAACTTGAACTGCGCGCTTGCTTTTCAATACACTTGAAAGCATTGCAACACCTTGTTCGGTGAAAACGAATGGTGGATATCTTCTGCCGCCCCAACTTGAGGCCACAATTTGTGACCTCAAAATTTTAAATTCATCTTTAGTAAACTGAAACATAAAATCCTGTGGAAATCTTTCGAGATTTCTCTTTACAGCCTGGACTAATGCTTTTGTTTCTACTCCATAAAGTGCAGCAAGATCAGAATCTATGATAACTTTTTCTTTCCTTATTAAAAATATTTTACTTGTCACTATTTCAGCAGGTATAATAGATTCCATTTTAGCTTTACCCTTTTATTTTGAAGGATTAATTTATGGAAATTTCTTCCTCTGCGTAATCATCCGGAGTTTCGCAGACTCGTACTTTGACTTTATGAATATTAGAAGGAAGACTAGCTTTCTTAATTTCATTTAAGAAAAATCTTGTTATGTTTTCCACGGTGGAATGAAAATCAACTACAACTTTTTTGGAATTCATTTTTTCAAGAAACTCAAAAACTATTTTATCTTCTTTATGCACTAGAAAAGCATGATCCATTTTCTCCACTAGGGGCTCTATTGCATCTTTCAAATGATAATAATCCATTACCATTCCGCTTTCAAGAACTTCGCCTTCAATTTCTACAAGCATTTTGTATGAATGACCGTGAATGTTTTTACATTTACCGAAATGTTCCGGAAGTCGATGACCCATTTCCCAATTAAATTCTTTTGCAATTTTCATTAAACACCTTTTGCATTTGGTTCCCAAATAAATTTATGCATTTGAAGCTGGAATCGTACATCTAATTTGTCTGCCAATATCCATTCAACTAAAGTAACCGGTTCAAGCTTTCCAAAGACTACAGAGAAAAGCACTTCACATTTAGAAGTTAGATTATATTTCTGAAGAATTTTTTTTGTCCACTCGTAATCTTCTTTTGTGCCGATTACAAATTTAACTTCATCTTTTGATTTCAAATAATTAATATTTTCAAAAAGATTTTTCTTCAGCATTCCGCTTGAAGGACATTTCAAATCCATTATGATTTTTACTTTTTCATCAACTTCTTTTATAGAAAGGCTGCCGCCCGTTTCCAGCAAAACTTCAAATCCCTCTTCGCACAATCTTTTCATTAAATCAATGCATTCTTTTTGGAAGAGAGGTTCGCCGCCAGTAACTTCTACTAATTTACATCCATATTTATTGACTTCAGACAATATTTGATCAACAGTTAAATCTTTTCCTTCATAGAAAGCATATTCCGTGTCACAATAAGTGCAGCGCAGATTGCAGTACGTCAATCGAATAAAAACACACGGCAATCCGGCTTTTGTGCTTTCACCTTGCACAGAAAAATATATTTCGTTAACCTTAAGCATGATTTCAGCTCAAAATAATCGTTTATAGTCCTTAAATAGGCTCCAAAATTACAAAAGTTAGATTTGACATCAAACTTAGGTTTCCCTATATTTGGGCTCAAATTTTGTTAATATATTAAGGATTTTTTCGATATGGCAAGTCATAAATCGGCTAAGAAAAGAATTCGCACTAATGCTAGGAAACGTATAGTAAATAAAATTGCCGAATCAAAAATAAAAACTGTTGTTAAAAAAGCACTTTCCGCAACTGAAAAAGAACAAGCTGAGAAATTGTATAAAGAAGCAGTAGCAATTTTAGATAGAAGTACAACTAAAGGAAAAATCCATCTTAATACCGCTTCTAGGAAAAAAGCTGCATTAACGAAACATTTAAACAGCCTTACAGCGGCTAAATAGTTTCTTGCACTAACTTACCTTGTGTTACTAAAGGCTCTTCATTTAGCTGAAGAGCCTTTCTGTTTTAAATATCTATTTCTTTTTTTAAAAGTATTTATTCTAAATCTTCTACTGCATCAATTCCTTCCGGCATAGGAAGATAAAATCTAATTGGCTGGATTGTGCCATCGCGTTTAATTAATCTATCAACACGTTTCTTAATTATAACGCTATGTTCAATGTGAACATCATCTTCTATTATAGAACCGAAAATATAGCTTGTTCCTTTTATCAGAACATTCTTTCCGATGCGAAGCGGATATTCATCACTGCCGGTCATGTTTACGCTTGATTCAATCCGAGCATGTTCTCCGATAATAATATTTCCTTTTATAATATCGCCAGAAAGAATTTCTACGTTATCACTGATTTTAAAATTTTGTCCTGCGAAACATGAAAGATGGACATTTTGATGTACGATTACATTCTTACCAAAATTAACTTTCCCGCTTACATAAACATTTTTACTTAATGTAAGATTATAATTTAGCTTTACACCTTTATCTATATGAACTCCTTTGCCAATGCTGATATCAAGCGGAATATTTTTATTGTCCATTTCGATTATATCTTCAACTACTGATTCATCAATAAAAAAATCATCCGGGTCATCAATTTCAATTATGTCTTTCAGTCGTTCATAAACTTTTTTTCTAGCGACTGCTTCCATTTCTTTTAGAACAGACTTGTTGTTAAATCCCATTACCACGTATTGTTCTAAAGGGCTTATAGCAGTTACGGAATAACCTTTTTTATTAAATAGGGAAATCAAATCGGTTATATAAATTTCATTTTGAACATTATTACTCGAAATTGAATATATCAGTTCAACAAGCTTATTATATTTGAAAGCGTAAACACCAGAATTGAATTCATTGTTTTCAATTAATTCCTTTTTAGTATATGAATAATTTCGCTTGTTATATTTTACTTTATAAGGAGTGTTGTCGGGAAGCGAGAGAATATCTTTGTGCTCTAAAATTTCAATCACCTTTCCGAAATCTTTATCAGACGAATTACCAGCATCATCTTTTTCTTTAAC
>JAMCWE010000068.1 GCA_023475265.1 Bacteroidota bacterium | reverse complement strand
CGAAACAAACTGTAGATACGCCGGTCTATATTGTAGATATTGCTGCAACCGTGGCGGATCTATTAAAAATTACCGAGCCGTCCGGATGCATCGGAATTCCGCTTATTAAATAATTTCAGTTGAAACTTGCTTTTAAAAATATTTTTAATTTTGCTGATGTCGGTTATTTAAGATATTCTTTTTATTGAGCACCCTAAAAGTGAGTTTCAACTTTGTAATAAGTTCGCTAATATTTCATCGCAAATTGCGTAACCTTTTTTTGTTAGGCGATACAAATTTCCATCTGTTAAAATAAAATCCTGTTTGGATAATTTTTTAAGATATTCGTGTTTTTGATTTATCCAATTTTCCCCAAACCTTTTTCCGAAATCTTTTAAATCCAATCCATTGCTTCGCAGAGCAAGCATCACATATTCATTCAATGCCATTTCATTATTTATTATTTCCGAACCGGCAATTGCAAATTCATTTTTTTCAATTTCACTTATATATTTTTTTAACGAAGAAAAATTCCACCAGCGCTTTCCACCTGCCTTGCCGTCAAGCAGGTCAACAAAAGAATGAGATGATGGGCCAAAGCTTAAATAATCTTTGTAGTGCCAGTAGGCATTGTTGTGGCGGCACTCGAAACCTTGTTTTGCAAAATTTGAAACTTCATATTGAATGAAATTGTGGCCTTCCAAAAAATCAATTGTCAATTCATAAAGCTCAGCATCGTAATCGTCATCTTGAATTGTAACTTTACCATCGAGAACCATTTTGTTTAAAATGGTTCCTCTTTCTAAAATCAAGCTGTACGCTGAAATATGTTTGATTGGCAGTTCAACTGCTTTGATTAAATTTTTTTCCCATTTTTCTTTTGTCTGTTTCGGAAGATTGGAAATTAAATCAATATTTATATTTTCAAATCCTATTTCATTAGCATTCCAAACCGTTTGAATTGCAGTTTGCTCATCATGAATTCTTGTAAGGAATTTCAAATCTTCATTATCGAAAGATTGAATGCCTATGCTTATTCTGTTGATTCCTATTTTCCTAAATTCTTTTAATTTTTTTTTATCAACCGTGCCTGGATTTGTTTCGAGAGTAATTTCGGCATCATCAGCTATTTTATAATTTTCTTTTAGTGAATTAATTATTTCGCCGATAAATTCTGTTTCCATTAAAGATGGAGTTCCACCGCCGAAAAAAATAGATGAGAAAATTCTATCTTCAGAAAATTGTTTCGAATAATGCTTGATTTCTTTTTTTAATGCTGAAAGAAATGATGAAACATTATCGGAAGTTATAATTGAATAAAAGTCGCAGTAAATACATTTATGATCACAAAATGGAATGTGGATATATAGTGCCGAATCTTTCAAATGAAACAACCTTCAATTTAGATTATGAATTCAGTCTGAATGTTTTCTTATCAAACTTAACTATATAAAAATAAAAAATCCTTGCAGAAGGAACTGCAAGGATTAGCCGGCAAAATTATAAAAAGCAAATTTTAAGTTTTTGTTTTCATAGAAAAGACAATATCGATAACACCATCAATATTATATGGCAATTGGCTAGAAGTTATATTCGTTATAGAAATTGTTGCCACGAAAACTTTGTTGGATAATGTTGAAAGATATGCATTTATCAAACTTATTTGAGTGGAATTCAGAGTTAATTGATAAGGTGTGTTTTGATAATCCGCCAGTTTTATTTGTCCAAGCGGATAAGTAAACAGTACGTTTCCGTTATTATCTTTTAAGGTTATGCTTACATCAGCACTTAAATCACTTGGGACGACACTTTTAGTTCTATACTCTGCTTGTAAAAATTGAATGCTCTGAATTTTATCTTGGTAACGTTGATAGGTTGAAGAGTTAGAAAGATCAATAATCTCTGATTGACTGTACGAAGTTAAAATGCTGCTAATATTAAATTCCTGTGAAACAGGAATATTTTCCGTGAGAGTATTTAACGCATCTAATATACATCCGTTGAATGAAAGAGTAACACCTAAAACAAAAATCATCAAAAAATTTAATAAATATTTTTTCATAGTTTTCTCCTGCTAAAATTCAAATGATAAGCCGCCAGAAAATAATGACTGCGATGCCAAATCATAATCTGCGTTTATTACAATGACTGCAAGCTTAAGCGATGCACCCACAATAAATCTGATATTATCTTTACCGCTAACACTTGCACTAATGTCTCTGCTTTGCCTTAATGCCGGATCACCGCTATTCGGATCTCCCTTCAGAGTATAACTTAAATTGAAGTTAGAAGTTTCATATTGAAGTCCGCCATAAGCAGTGAGTAATCCAAAACTTTTACTTACTTCTCCGTTCAAAGCAAAAGTATTACCGCTAATAATACTTCCATAATTTAATTTGTTGTATAAAATGCCTACCGAAACATCAACAGGAATAAGAGGAATATATTGACTAATACTATGCCTTAACCCGATACCAAAATAATTTACATCATTATTATTAACTGTAATCTTTGGTAAAAATCTAATCAATAATTCTGTCCCCATAAAGCTTCCGGTAATTTGCGGCATAACAAAAGGAATGCTTGTTTGATTTAATCCGCTTGGATAAGTAATATAACCATAAGGACCGGAATATACAGCGCCTTGATCTCCCCAGATAGTTGCAGTTGGCTTATCTGCAGTATAACCGCTTGGTAAGGTTGGTGTAAAAGTCAGCTGGTCGCTGGGAACCATTATCAGCATTCCTCTAAAGCTGATTGAAAATCCGAGTAAACTTGGAATAGAAGCAGTATAAAAACTTCCTGAATTAAGACCTTCACTTAAGCTGGTAGCAAAAGGTTGAACAAAATTGCTTACTTGTGTTTCATCTAAAAAGCTTAATTGATCTTGCTGAGAAAAAATTGGAGTAATAAAAAGCAAATTTAGGCTGAAAACCAAAATTACTTTTTTCATTGATTTCCTTTCTTATAAACTAAAAATATTTGGTCCGCTAAAGAAATGTCATAATTCTTTATTTAGAAGTCAAGGCTGGACAGAAAAATTAGACGTGAATCACTTCAAATAAAACAATTCAGTCAAAAATATTTTTATTATTAAATTAACAAATTTAGTTGACAACAGTAAAGAAATTGTATAATTTCAAGCGGTCAAGATTTGATGTTAAGAATTAGCTACCTATAATTTCTGCCCAAGTTTTCTTTTCGTTTTGAAGCTTAATCAGTTTATTGTTGAATTAAAAAATTAATAACTTTCGGAGGTTTGTAAGATGAAATTTAAATTACCTCTTCTTTTCCTTTTAACATTTTCCCTTCTTAAATCTTCTTCACTGTATGCACAAGATTATGCTGCTTCACTAAAAGTTAGCACATTAGGTGTTAATCTTGAAGCCATGAGATCAATAACACCGCAGTTTAATGCAAGATTGGGTTTTGCTTTTTTATCATACAACGCAAACAATGTTTCCAGTTCCTCCGATTATTCAATGAACGGAGACTTAAAACTTTTTTCAATTACTGCATTAGCTGATTGGTTTCCATTTGAAAATAGTTTTCGATTGACCGGCGGTTTAGTATTCAATTTGAATAAGGTTTCTGTTACTTTAACTCCAGTTAAAACTTATTCTGATGGAAATGTTCAATATACGCCTGATAAGCTTGGACAATTAATGGCAGACATTGATTTTAATAAAGTTGCGCCTTATTTAGGTATTGGATTTGGTAATCCAACTTCAGGCGCACCTGGATTAGGTTTTACATTTGATCTTGGTACATTTTATCAGGGTAGTCCAAAAGTAGCAATGAGCGCAACAAAATTATTGGAACCTTCTGCTTCTCAAGGACCTATTCTTCAGGACAATCTTAAATGGTTCAAATTTTACCCTGTTCTTTCATTCGGCTTAACGTATAAATTTTAACAATGGAGAGATAGTTAAATGAAAATGAATTTTTCAAAAAAAATTAAATTTGTTTCAGCAATAGTTATTGTAGCATTTTTTGCAGTGATTTATACAAGTTGCGATATTACAAATCCGACAAAAAACATTGCGGTAATTTTTAATACTCTTTCACTTAACACTACTGCTTCGGTAAACTTTATTGATGCTGCTACAAACCAACAAATCGGTGCAAATACTCAGCAGGCAATTAATATTAGCTTTACCGGACCGGACACCGATAAAATAGTAACGTTGCGAGAGGAATCTTTATCAACCACTTCAACTAATTTCGGAGTAATAAGTTTTGGTGTTAGACCTGATATTACCCCTACGCCTCAAAATCCTGTTAAGGTAACTTTAGTTGCCAGTTCTAATGGTTACGTTACTACAAGTTATCCAATTATTTTTCAATCTACAGGAAGCAGATCAATTAGTATATCAATGATAAGTGTTTCAAATCCTCCGCAGGGAACAACAACTTCTACACCGACTAGCGTTCCTACATCAAATAATGGAACAACTTCATCAACGGTAAATGTTCAAACACAATCTTCATCTTCTACTAGTGGTAATGCTTCTCTTTCAATTCCAAGCGGAACAACATTAAGCGACGCAAACGGTAATCCAGTTACCGGAACTTTAACAGCAACAGTTACTTATTCTTCGGGACAAAATATTACATCATCCGGCGCAATGTCATCGGGATTATCAGTATCATTTATCGATTCTTCAAAATCACAGAGTCAAGGCTATATACAGCCTGCTAGCGTTGCATCGTTTACAATTACAAATCAAAACGGACAAGTAGTTCATCAACTTTCACAGCCTGTTCAATTAAGTTTATCTGTTCCAAACGGAACTATAAATCCCACAACTAACGCTACAATTAAAAACGGCGATATTGTTCCTATTTATAGCTATGATGAAACCAGCCAGGCATGGCAGTTTGAAACAAAATCAACTGCAAGCGGTCCGGATGCAAACGGAAATTTTACACTTGCTTTTACTGCGACACATCTTTCAAATTGGTTAGCAGGCTGGATTAACAGCGGCGGGCAAGTGTGTACACAGAACATTACTTTAAATATTGTCGGAGATTTTTCAGCACTTATGCTAAAATTGAAAGTAAGTGGAACAACTGTCCTAACTCAAAATATTTCTTCAAACCAAACTCAATTTGTATTTAATAATGTTACTGTGCCGAAAGGATTACCTGTAACAATTGAAGCTTATAGCTTGCTTGAATGCCCGGCAACTCTCGTTGGCAGCGTTAGCGTTTCAGATCTTTGTTCTCAAAACAATATCACACTTAATGTAAATCCGGGTAATGATCGTTCGGATATTAATGTTGATGTAACTGCAATTTGTGCTGATAGAGATCCGGTTTTAAAAATTAAACCAAACGGTTATGATATCTTTGTTAGAACTTCTTGCGGCGATGTAAATGTCGGAACTTTGAATAATGGTAAGATTACTTTAAAAGGATTTATACTTAATACAACTTACACGTTCGGGGTGATATACAGAGGTGAGATGTACAGCGATAGTCATCTTGTTGATCAAACAAATTACGTCTTTGATTACAACCTTTCTGCTGATGTATGTAAAGATTTCAAATAAAATTCAGATGTGGATTAAGTGATCTCGAAACCGGAAGGAAATTTTTTCTTCCGGTTTTTTTATGCTAAAGCCCCATTAATTCCTTAGCGCCGTTTAAGCTCGCTTCAGTAATTTTTTCACCGCTCATTAGTTTTGCAACTTCTTTTATTTTTTCCGCCTCTTTTAATTTTTTAATCGAGCTTACTACCCTATCTTCAATTTGTTTTTTCTCAACCGAGAAATGATGATCTGCAAGTCCGGCAATTTGAGGAAGATGTGTAATTGAAATTATCTGGTGAAAAGCTGCTAAGGATTTCAAAGATTGACCAACCTTCTGAGCGATTCGTCCGCTTACACCGGTATCAATTTCATCAAAAATTAAAAGTGGAAGCTTATCATTCTTAGCTAAAATTGTTTTTAACGCGAGCATAATTCTTGACACTTCGCCGCCGGAAGCAACCTTCACAAGCGGTTTAGGATCTTCGCCTAAGTTTGTAGAAATAAAAAATTCAACTTCATCATAACCGGAACTATTATACTTATAATTTTTCCCGTTAAACGAAATAAAATTTTCGTATGAGCTTTCTGCTGCTGTTTGATTTATCTTAACAATAAATTCCGAATCGGGAATGCCGAGGTAACTTAAAGCTTCTTTAACTTCTTTTTGAATTTCCTTCGCAGCTTCTTTTCTTTTCTTTGAAAGAATTTCTGCAGCATCACCGCATTTTTTTCTAAGTTCATTTATTTGCTTTTCCAAACTAGAAATATTCTCGGAATAATTTTCAGCCAAATCAAATTCTGCACCAATCTTTTTACGATGCTCCAAAACAGCATTAATTGATCCGCCGTATTTTTTCTTTAAGAGAGTTAAAGCCCCCAATCGTTCTCTGATTTCATCAAGATGCTGCGGATCGAGATCAATATTAGATTTATAATCCCTAATAAATTTCGAAATATCTTCTATTAGGGTTAATGCAGATTCACTTTCAGTCGAGATTTCTAAAAATGATTTATCAATCTTGCTTAATTCTATCAATTCGTTTTGAATTTTCCCCAGTTGATCATTTACAGAATTTTCCGAATCATAAAGCTCCTCATAAATTGAGGAAGTTAATGAAAGAAGCTTTTCGGAATTTTCAAGAATATTCAGTTCTTCATTTATGCGCTCCTCTTCGCCTGCACCCGGTGACAAATTATCAATTTCTTTTATCTGGAATGAGTATAAATCTTTCTTCTCTTTTAGGACTGCTTCACTTTCTTTCAACGAATTCAATTCATTCGTCAATTTGGATAATTGATGAAATAATTTATTAAAATTTTCAACTTGCTCTTCTGTGTTTCCGTATTCATCAAGGAAATCAATGTGTGTTTCTGTTCTTAGAAGTGATTGGTGCTCGTGCTGACCATGAAGATCGACTAAAAGATTTCCGACATCTTTAATCAAAGAAAGAGAAACCGGAGTATCGTTTATAAAACAGCGGTTAGAACCTTTTACTGATATTTCTCTCCTCATAATTAATTCATGAGAAAATTCGATTTCATTTTCCTCCAGAATTTTTTTTACTTTTTTATTTTTTTCAACATCAAAAATCCCTTCGACCACAGATTTAGCTGCATCTTTTCTGACAACTTCAGTCGATGCTCTTTCGCCAAGCAATAAACTCATTGCATCAATCAAAATTGATTTACCTGCGCCCGTTTCACCGGTAATTATATTCAGTCCGCTTCCGAACTCAATATCAATATGCTCAATAAGAGCATAGTCCTTAACTTGTAGTGATTTTAGCATATTCCGAATAGATTTTGATGTATTTAATTTAGTTTAATTTAAATGGAAATTCAAAATATTGAAACTGGATGAATATGAATAGTAATTTATTTCAGATAATCTTTCGCTAGATGAATTCCACAAATAGTTTTTGCATCAATAATTTCACCGCTTTTAATTTTTCGTTCTATTTCATCTAATGTAAACTCATATATTTCCATTCCAAGTTCACCTTCTTCACGATTGTGATTTCCTGGAATTAATTCTTGCGCAATATAGATGTGCAAAATTTCGGTACAGAATCCGGGAGTTGTGCAAATAGCCCCAAGCCTTTCTATTTTTTTTGCTTTATAACCTGTTTCTTCTTCAAGTTCTCGCACAGCGCATAATAAGGGATCTTCGTCTTTATTAAGCTTTCCCGCAGGAAGTTCAAGCAAAGTTTTTTGCAGCGGAAATCTAAATTGTTTTACGAAAATTATTTTTTCGTTATCCATAACCGGCACAGCCACAGCACCGCCGGGATGAATAGCGGTTTCTCTAACGCCCTTGTTTCCACTGTCGTACTCAATTTGATCGACTTTAAGATCAAATACTTTTCCTCTGAATAATATTTCGCTTTTCTTTACTTTAAAATTCATCTTTATAAAATACAATTGTTGTTTTAATACAAAACAAAAAACGAGTTATCCGAAAAATGTCAACTGTAAGATAACACTGTTAATAAATTTTCGAATATCTCGTTTTCCCAAATATCCTTTTCTCTATGAATGAAATTAAGAATTATAATACGGCACAAGTTCATGACCAAGGAACTTAAGTAATGCAGTTATAACACCAAGATCATCAAGGTAACCGATAAGCGGAGTTATGTCCGGAATAGCATCTATCGGGCTGATGAAATAAATTAATCCTGCCGTAACAATTGCTTTTCTATGCCATGATACATTAGGGTCTCTCATATATCTTACAAGAGCTAAAATATCTTTGGCAAAAGAAATTTTCTTTCCAACACGTTCAAGCTTTGTCCATAAATTTTCTTCAACATATTTAACATTCTCTTTTACTTCCTCTTCGGTTTTTCCTCCGAAATTTAGGGAAGCAAGATCTTTCGATTCATCAAGCTCGAAATCGTATTCGGTCATAACTCCTCCTATTTTTTATGTTTCTCATACCAATCAAAAACTGAATTCCACCAGAAGCGTGCATCTTGAGGTTTAATTACAAAATGAAATTCTTCCGGGAAATACAAAAATTTACTTTCGACGC
>JAMCWE010000139.1 GCA_023475265.1 Bacteroidota bacterium | reverse complement strand
TGTTGAAAAAATTTTTCAAGGTGTTGCCGCAATTCCATTTCTTTCTTTAATAATTACATTTTTAGAAAGCTGTGGAAATTCAAATCCATCCTCTCCGACAAATTCTTCTACGCCTTCAACACCTTCTACTGCAAGTTTCCAGACAATTCACGCTAGCGCAAATAACGGCAAAATAATTTTGTCTATTGATTCATCATCTTCATTAGCAAATGTTGGCGGCGCTGCTTTTGTGGATTATCAATCCGGTTCAATTTTAGTTGATCGAACAAACAGTGATGCATTCAATGCATTATCATCCACCTGCACGCATCAAGGTTGTACAATTACAAGTTTCGACCCTTCAACGAAACAATTTATTTGTCCGTGTCATGGTTCCCAATTTAATTTAAATGGACAAGTTGTTGTTGGACCGGCAAAAGCATCGTTAACTGCTTTTCAAAATTCGTTTTCAAATAATCAACTTTTAATTGATTTAAACTCAGTCTTAACATAGAAGTATTACACAGTAAAATTTAATTGAAATATTAGGAGGCTCTTTATGAGCGGAGTTGTAATTGAAGATATTAAATTAAATGTTTCAGATGGAACTTCGATGTCGGCATTTGTGGCGCGTCCAAAAGGAACAGAAAAACATCCGGGAATTTTTGTCTTTCATGAAGCTTACGGAGTAAATGCACACATCAGAGACGTTGCAGAGAAATTTGCTAAAGAAGGTTACGTTGCAATTGCGCCTGAATTGTTTCACAGAACAGCAGCTCACTTTGAAGGAAATTATAATGATTTTGAAAACACACGAAAGCATATCCAGGCATTAACCAACGAAGGTTTAATTGCTGATATTGAAGCGGTAAATGATTGGCTTAAACAAGACGCAAGAATGATAAATGATGAAGTTGCTTCGATTGGATTTTGCATGGGAGGAAGAGTTTCATTTCTTGCGAATACAGTTGTAAGATTGAAAGCTTCAATTTCATTTTATGGAGCAGGAATTAATGCTCTCTTAGATAAGGTTCCTAAAATACAGGCGCCCCATTTATTTTTTTGGGGTGGGCTGGATAAACACATTGGTGAAGATCAGATAAGCGCGGTAACCTCGGTGTTAAAAGCCAATAATAAAAAATATGTAAATGTAATTATTTCAGATGCTGATCATGGATTTTTTTGCGATATGCGATCTAGCTATAATTCGGTTGCCGCAAAGCAAGCCTGGTCTCTTGTTAACGAATTTTTAAATTCATATGTAAAGAAAAATTAATTTTTTAAATTTGTCTTAAATAAAAGGAAACGTTTCGTCATGCAAAAAAGAAAACTTGGAAAAAATGGTCTGACTGTATCCTCACTTGGCTTGGGTTGTATGGGAATGTCGGAATTTTATGGACCGAGAAATGATGAAGAATCAATTGCAACAATTCATAAAGCAATTGAACTTGGAATAACTTTTTTCGATACAGCGGATATGTATGGTCCATTTATAAATGAAGAACTTGTTGGAAAAGCTTTAAAACCATATCGGGATAAAGTTGTAATAGCAACAAAGTTTGGAAATGTTCGCGGGAAAAACGGAGAGCGTTTAGGAATAAGTGGTAAGCCTGAATATGTTCGTCAATGTTGTGAAGCAAGCTTGAAAAGATTAGGAGTTGAAGTAATTGATTTATATTATCAACACAGAGTTGATCCTAATACTCCGGTTGAAGACACAATTGGTGCAATGTCAAAATTAGTTGAAGAAGGTAAAGTCAGATTTTTAGGAATGTCTGAAGCGTCTCCCAAAACAATTCGGCGTGCAAATAAAATTCACCAGATTACTGCGCTTCAAACAGAATATTCACTTTGGACTCGCGATCCGGAAGAAGAAATTCTTGCAACTTGCAGAGAACTAGGAATTGGTTTTGTTCCTTACAGTCCGCTTGGACGCGGTTTCTTAACCGGCAGCTTCAAAAAACCAGATGATATAAATGAAAATGATTTTCGCCGGTATAATCCAAGATTTCAAGGTGAAAATTTTGAACATAATCTTCGTATTGTAAAGGAGATTGAGAAAATTGCTGATGAGAAAAAATGTCAACCTTCGCAGCTTGCGCTTGCATGGGTTCTTGCTCAAGGTGAAGATATTATTCCTATTCCCGGTACAAAAAGAATTAAATACCTTGAAGAAAATGTTGGTACATTAAATGTTCAGCTGACAAAAGAAGATTTAGAACATCTTGATAAGATTGCGCCGCGCGGTGCGGCAAAAGGATTTCGTTATCCTGAACAAATAATGAAATCTATTGATCAAGGATAAAATAATTCTTCCAAATATTATCGGCTCACCGTATAACTTTGCAATTATTCCAGGGGCCTTATTTGAAGGACACCGGCGGGCGTTGGAAAATATTAAAAATTTTCTTGAAGGTAAAGCAATTAAAGGAATTATTAATAGATCATAAAAATTGTTTACCTCTTAGTAAAAATTTTCTATCTTTCATGTGAAATAATTGTTTATCAAAAAATCCTAAGCGGGGTTAGTCATGATTTCATCACGGAAAATTTTAGTTGTTCTTTTTTCAATCCTTTTCCTTTCAGGATTCAGCATTGAAAATTTTAGCCAAACAAAAACTGTAAAAACTTCAAAGCATAAATGGCTTTTGTTGAAGCAGCAAGATATTTCTCCTGAAGCGCAGAATTTAAATCACCTTAAAAATTTTAAGAAGTACGCCAAAGGTTACAACCTTGCGGTTTTGCGTGCAATCGATTCGGTTCAAGCGCATGCAATGAACGGCGGCGGATATTTTATTGGAAAAGATTCGACTCCAACAGAATCACCGATTGGTTATGAGTTAAAATTATTTGGTAATCCATTAATCAATCCTCCGCGAACAACAAGCTATTGCAGCGGCTCTTCATATACAACTTTAATGACTTCATTAAATTATATTCTACCGAAAGGCGGGAAGAAAATTTCTAAGGAAAGGCTTGAAGCAGTTAGAATGCAGGAACCTAACGGCGGAAGAAGAGAAGATTGGATTAAGTTCTGGGGAATTTGGAACGCCGACGGTTTCGGCAGTCAATATGCTCTTGTTCAATATTCAAAGATGGGTAAGAACATTAAACCAGTTGATGCAATGCCGGGAGATTTTATGAATATTTCCTGGAAAACCGGAATTGGTCATTCGGTAGTTTTTCTCGGCTGGTACATTGATAAAGAAGGAAATAAAAATGTTGTTTATTGGTCGAGCCAAAAAGGAACAAACGGGATGGGAGATCAAGTTGTTCCTCTTAGCAGAATTAAGGAAGTCAAAATTGTAAGGCTTACTAATCCGCAAAATCTTTTTAAATTTAATATCAATCAGCCTGTTGATAAAAAAGTTCCCGGTGATGAAATAGGATTGTAAAATTATTTAAATTTTGATAAGGATGGGCTCAGCAGTCCATCCTTATTTATTTTTATATCGTTACAATTCTATTCTAAAATTATTTCCGGTTATTAAAATCACTATTACCAGTTTATGTTGTCCTTAAGCAGAAAAAGTTTAACATTATTTTTTAATATTTAGGTAATTCAAAATAAAATTTTTAATAAGTGGAGAAGATAAATGCAATATGCACATCTAGGAAGAACAGGATTAAAGGTAAGTAAAATTTGCCTAGGCACGATGAACTTTGGACCATACACAAGTGAAGCAGACAGTTTTAAGATTATGGATAAAGCCTTGGAACTTGGCGTTAATTTTTTTGATACAGCTAATGTTTACGGCGCTGAAAAAGGTGTAGGAACAACAGAAACCATCATTGGTAAATGGTTTGAGAAAGAAAAAAAACGTGACAGCATTGTTCTAGCTACAAAAGTTTACGGCAAGATGGGTGAAGGAGTTAATGAATCGAAATTATCTGCTTATAATATTCGTAAAGCATGTGAAGATAGTTTGAAAAGATTAAAAACAGATCATATCGATTTATATCAAATGCACCACATTGACCGCGAAACTCCCTGGGAAGAAATTTGGCAGGCAATGGAACAACTCGTTCGAGAGGGAAAAATTCTTTACGTCGGCAGCAGCAACTTTGCCGCATGGAATATAGTTGAAGCAAACTGCACAGCAAAGCAAAGAAATTTTATAGGTCTTGTTTCCGAGCAGAGTATTTACAGCTTAAGGAACCGTCATATTGAACTTGAAGTGATTCCAGCATGTAAAGCAATGGGAGTTGGAATAATTCCCTGGAGCCCAGTCGGCGGCGGCATACTTGGCGGTGTGCTTGAAAAAGTAAAAGAAGGACAAAGAAGAAGCCGCGAACCAATTCAAAAGTCTATTGAAAAATTACGCCCGCAGATAGAAGCATACGAAAAACTTTGCAAGGAAATTAATCTTAAACCGGCAGATGTAGCATTAGCATGGATGCTGTACAATCCGGCAATTACATCGCCTATTGTTGGGCCGAGAACTTTGGAACAATTTGAAGAAAATGCGGCAGCAGTTGAAGTAAAATTATCGGAAGAAGTTTTGAAAAAGCTTGATGAGATTTGGCCTGGTCCTGGCAACCAAGCGCCTGAGGCTTATGCATGGTAAACAAATAAATATATTATCAAAAATTATTATTAATAATTCCAGCCGGGTTTTTACTCGGCTTTTTTATTTATAATTTTGAATTAGCTCAACTAGAAATTCTTTAAAGAGGCTTTATGAAACTTTTCAAGATATACTTAATCTCTCTTATAATCTTCTTCATTGCAGCTTCATTATTAAAAGCGCAAGAGGAAAGTTCATTAAATAATTTAATGCCGGTTCCCGCCAAGATAATTAATCTCGATGGAAAATTCAGATTAGATTCATCGTTCTCTATTTCTGTTTTTGGAAATCCTAACGAAAGAATTTACGGCGCAGCAAGCAGAATGCTTCATCATCTTTCGGGAAGAACGGGATTTTTCTTCAATCAAGATTATGTAACAGATACAAGTAAAAGCGACACCGCGCAGTTTGTCATCAATTGCAAAGAACCAGGCAAGCTTGGCTTAAAAGAAGATGAGTCATACACACTTAACATTACTCCGTACAAAGTTGAGCTTAACGCTGAAACAGATTTAGGCGCAATTCACGGACTCCAATCTTTCCTTCAATTGTTAAGCGTTGATGATAACGGATACTTTTTTCCCGCTGCGAAAATAATTGATCAACCAAGATTTGAGTGGCGCGGATTGATGATTGATGTTTCGCGCCATTTTATGCCGGTTGATGTTATCAAAAGAAATATTGACGCGATGGCTTTTCTAAAGATGAATGTTCTTCATCTTCACTTAAGTGATGATCAAGGTTTCCGTGTTGAAAGCAAAATATTTCCGGAGCTGACAAAGTTTGGCTCAGACGGAAAATATTTTACTCAAGATCAGATAAAAGATATTATTGCTTATGCCGATGCAAGAGGAATTAGAATAATTCCGGAGTTTGATGTGCCGGGGCATTCTACAAGCTGGTTTGTTTCTCATCCCGAATTAGCCAGCCTGCCTGCCGGCAAGGCAGGTGCGCCCGGACCTTATAAAATTGAAAGAAAATGGGGAGTGTTCAATCCGGTTTTCAATCCGACAATTGAAGCAACATATAAATTCCTTGATAAATTTTTCGGCGAGATGGCAAAGCTTTTCCCGGATGAATATTTTCATATCGGCGGCGATGAAAACAACGGCAAGGATTGGAAAGCGAATAAATCAATCCAGGCTTTCATGAAGAAGAATCATATTGCAACTACGGAAGCTCTTCAAACTTATTTTAACAAGCGCATTCTTAAAATTTTAACAAAGCATCATAAAAGAATGATTGGATGGGATGAGATATTGCAGCCGGATATGCCGAACAATATTGTTATTCAATCGTGGCGCGGACAGAAAGCATTATTCGATGCTGCAAGAAACGGTTATATGGGAATTTTATCAAGCGGATACTATATCGATCTGATGCAGCCGACTTCATATCATTATTTGAATGACCCGATTCCGCCGGATTCTGTTTTGCCGGATAATGTTAAGAAAAATATTTTAGGCGGCGAAGCAACTCAATGGGCTGAGCTTGTTACAAAAGAAAATATTGATTCAAGGATTTGGCCTAGGACTGCGGCAATTGCGGAAAGGTTTTGGTCGCCGGATTCTGTAAGAAATGTTGATGATATGTACCGCCGTCTTGAAATTATTAATTATGAGCTTGAAGATTTCGGATTAACCCAAATTAAAAATTATGATATGATGCTGCGGAGATTAACTAACGACAATGATATAACTGTATTAAAAACTTTTGTTGATGTTATTGAGCCCGTAAAAGGATATAAGCGTCATTCGCAGGGGGTGCATTATACTTCTTACTCACCTTATACAAGAGTAGTTGATGCCGCACAGCCTGAATCAATAACAGATGTTCATTTTAGAAATTATGTTGATGAATTCTTGAAAGGAAATTTGGCTTACAAGCAAAGCATAATTTTCTGGCTGAATCTTTGGGTGAATAATTATCCAGAGCTTGAACATACAATTATACTATCCCCGATATTGCGGGAGATTGCGCCGATGTCTCTAAATCTGAAGAATATTTCCGAAGCAGCCCTTGAAGCGGTAAAATATATTTCGTTGAATCAAACGGCAGATAAAAATTGGTTCGAGGAAAAAATGAAATTAATTAACGAAGCTAAAAAACCATACGGGCAAGCTGAACTGGAAATGGTTCCGGCTATTGAAAAATTAATTAAGGCTGTTAAAATCCAATAAAAAATTTTTCTCAGTGTAACAAAGCCTTAAATCCTTACACGGAGGGACACTGAGAAGGCGCAGAGTTACACGGAGAAGGAAAATGAAAAAGAATTTGTTAATCTTTTACTTTAAATGTCTTTTTGAATATTGCAAAAGAATTTAAAGTAACGCGAAGCTAAATTGAATTGATGAATCCTTATTTATCGATAGGAAAACTTAATTTCATTTTTAGAAATGCCGTATAAAAATTTGAAATGCCAGATAAAAAATAGAAATACGCGGTTTGAAGATAGAAATGCCGGATTTTTTATTGAAATGAGAGATTTTAATTAGAAATGCCGGGTTTAATAATGGAAATGCGAGATTAAAAAGAGAAATACGGGATTTAATAAAGAAACGGCAGAATGGAACACAGAAATGTCGGATAATTTTTTGAAAAATGAAATTTATTAAAGAAAAGCCCATTTTTAATTAAAAAACGAAACTTTTGGGTTTCCAGACTGAACAAATTAAATAACAATTTTATTAATAACTCATGCTGCGCATTGGTTGATGAATTTTAGATTACTCACCAGCAAGTCAGCATTATTCTTTGCTACCTTTGCGTTTTTCTTAGCGATCTTTGCGTGAAATGTGTTTCTTTTTCTACGCAAAGGTACACCAAGAGCGCTAAGAAAAAATTATTGCGTAAGATGACTTAATAATTTGAAAGAATAAAAAACATAGAAATCGAAATTATTTCTGTTTTTAATTAGGGAATTAATTAAGTTATGTCAGTCTTTGTAACGCCACTATGAAGAATGATGACAGGGTTGATGAAATGGGCAAGCTACTGATGACAATTAAAAATTCAAAATGAAAAATTAAAAATTTACAAGGCTATCATGCTTATCCGACTTGTTGGAGTCTATACCATGGCATGAATAGTTCTGTCACGAAATGGTTCGTGACAGCCAAGGAAAAATTACCGGTGTAATAATTAATCTTCATAAGAGGTGAAGTTTGGGTAAGACTATATTTCTAATTGTTATTTCAATAATGGCGTTTACTAATGTACAATATAGCCAATGCACTATTGATGATGATTATATTAATATTACCAATACAATTCAAGCTAAAGTATTCAATGAAAAATTTGAAGATGCACTCGGGATGATTGATAAAAAAATTAAAATGAATTCAAATGATTGTAAGTTATATTTTTTAAAGAGTGCAGTATATTATTGGAAGGAATTTGTATATAAAGAGGATACAAAAGCAGAAAATTATTTTTTAGAAAATATTGATAAAACTATTAATCTTGCCGATAAACAACTGGGACAAGATTCAAAAAATGCCTGCATAAATTTTATTTTAGGGGGATCTTATGGATATAAGGGCTTATATTATCTTGACAAAAAGTCTATGTTCGCTACAATAAAAAATGCATCTAAGGGAATAGACTATCTAAATTCAGCATTGAAAATAGATCCGTCATTAAAGGACTGCTATTACGGATTAGGAATTTATAATTATAATGCCGGTAAAGCCAATTTTTTTGTTCGACTTATCTTACCGATATTTTTTCATGGTGCAGATAAAGAAAAAGGACTATAATATTTAGAAAATGTTAGTCATAATGGCGCAATGACAAAAGACAATGCGGATTTTACATTGGCATTGATATATGATCGTGAAGAAAATTATAATATGTCCAGGAACTATCTCAATAAATTAGTTTTGAAATATCCAGGCAGCAGTATCTTCGCAGTTTATTTAATGACAAATATTTTCAATTATAAAAAGGACTATGGTGAAGTAATAAAAATCGGTTTAAACTTTTTACATAACACTGATGAAAACGATTTAATTAATAAAAGAATGGGAAGCATGATTTATTGGGCACTTGCAAAA
>JAMCWE010000063.1 GCA_023475265.1 Bacteroidota bacterium | reverse complement strand
GATTACGCTTTTCCTTCACCATTTATTTATGATAAAAACCAATTTGCGTATTTTCCCGTTAAACCAAATCCTTTAGGTTCTGCTGAGTTAAAAATTTATTCGGTTGGATTAAAATTATGTTTTTCATCTTTCAAAATGATTGATTATGTTAACGGTCAAAAAGTTATAAAATGGAATTGCAAAAATGAAAAGAATGAAAAACTTCCTTCAGGAATTTATATTTATATAATTAAATCAGGCGATAACTTAACAAAGGGAAAATTGGTAATCCTTAATGAGTAATTATTCACTCAAAGCTGTAGACCTTAGTAAAAACTTCGGAAGAAGACTTATCTTCAAAAATTTAAATTTCGAGATTGAAAATTGCGGAGTGATGGGAATTTCTGGCGCCAATGGCTCCGGTAAATCTACGTTAGTTAAAATCATTGCTGGAATAAATTCTCCGTCTGGCGGCAAAATTATTCATAGCAGCGACGGGAAAGAGATAACATATGAAAAACTTCATAATTACATTGGATTTGTTTCTCCATATTTAGTTCTGTACGAAGAATTTTCCGCATGGGAAAATCTTGATTACTTTGCAAAAATAAGAGATGTAAAATTTAACAATGACAAAATAGAATATTTACTAAATAAATTTCTTCTGTTTGATCGGAAAGATGATTTAGTAAAAACATATTCTTCAGGAATGAAACAGCGTCTGAAATTCATATTCGCCCTTATGCATTCTCCGGAACTAATTATTCTTGATGAACCTACTTCGAACTTGGACTCTGCCGGTAAGGATTCGGTTTACAAAATAATTGAAGAAGAAAGTAAGTCCAGCATAGTAATTTTAGCATCTAATGAAGAAAATGATTTAATGCTTTGTTCTAAAGAACTTAAACTAGAAAATTATAAGAACAATAAATAATCTTGCGGCATATTTATTGCTGTTTATTAACTGAAAAAGAAATTATCAATTAGATTTACAATAATTTAGACTCGACATTCTGCTTATTCTTGATAATTAGATTTAATTTTTTCATATCAAAAATACATTTAATTTATTGCTTAAATATAGAGATACAATGTTCCCAATCATGAGAATAAAATGAGTTCAAAAGCTTATGCTTTATATAAAAAAGATTTTTACTCAGAATTACGGACAAGGTATGCAATAAACGCACTTGTAATGTTCATAATTGTAGCAATCAGTGTAATACTTTTTTCGATTGGAAATGAAAAAATTACTCAAAGTTTAACCAGCGGATTATTTTGGGTTGTAATATTTTTTTCGGCAATGTCAGGTTTGGCAAGAGCATTTGTTTCTGAAGAAGAACGAGGCACAAGTTTAACATTACATTTAATTGCGGCTCCCTCTACAATATTTTCCGGTAAGCTTCTATTCAATTTGATTTTAGTTTTTTGCATGAACATTATAATCGCAATTCTTTACGCTGCTTTATTTGATTCATTTATAATTAAAAATTTTGCGCTATTTATAGTCTCATTTGTTTTAGGAAATGTTGGCCTTGCAACTGCATCTACAATTATTGCAGCTATAATTTCAAAGGCAGGCGCAAAAGGAACTTTGTATCCAGTGCTGTCATTTCCAATATTACTGCCTTTAATTTTGACGGCAGTTCAATTAACTTTGCTAGCAAATCAAGGCGCAAGTTTTGGAGATGCTAAATTCGAATTGGCAATTGTATTTTGTTACGATGTCATAATGCTCACAGGTTCTTATTTGTTGTTCGATTTTGTATGGAAAGATTAGTAATTTAAATAAATTTTTAGGTTAAAAGTTTATGTTTTGGAAGATAACACTTTTTATATTGTTAGCTTTTGTATCAGTTGCAGGAATTGCTTTTCCAATTGTACCTGTTCCGCACACTTGGTATGAATTTCCATTAATTCCAGGACTTAAAGAAAATGCAAAAATAATTTTCTTTCATGTTCCAACAGCTTGGCTTTCGGCGGTTGCATTTTTCATGTCTACTTTATATAGTATTAAGTACTTAAGGAAAAAAAATCTTGATGACGATGCAAAATCTTATGCAGCAGCTCAGCTTGGAATTATTTTTTGTGTGCTTGCAACAATAACTGGAGCTGTTTGGGCAAAGTTTGCTTGGGGCTCTTATTGGAGCTGGGATCCAAGACAAACAAGCATATTTGCACTTTTATTAATTTACGGCGCATGGTTCGCTTTAAGATCGTCAATTGAATCCGAAGAGAAGCGCGCAACCTTATCGGCAGTATATTCAATTATAGCTTTTTTAACTGTTCCATTTTTTGTTTTTATTATGCCTAGAATAATGATTGGTCTGCACCCAGGCTCTGAAAGTATTGAAGGCGGAAAAGTTATTCAAACTGCAAGTCCAGTTGTTGATTTTAAAATGAATGGAAATATGTTAGCAATCTTCTTCCTATCCTTAATTGGTTTTACAATTCTTTACTTTTGGATGTGGACGATTGGTTATAAATCTATTTTGATACGAGAAAAAATTAATAAACAATCTATTAGGGAGTAAACTTGCAAGATTTATATCAGTTTCTAGATAAAAATGCAATTTATATTGTAATGATAATTGTTCTTATCGTTTGGACAGGAATCTTTTTATATCTGTTCAACATTGATAAGAGAATTAAGAACGTTGAAAAAGAAATGAACGGAGATAAAAATGAGAAATAAATATTTGTTTGGTGGATTTATCATAGTATTATTTTTGGGCTTTATGGTTTATCTATTTACCCAGAGTAATATTAAATATGAAAGTAACTTTGTCAAGGTAATGAAAGAAGAAAAAGTTGTTAGAGCTACCGGAAGCTGGGTAAGAGAAAAAAATTATATTATGGACACACAAAACCGTATATTTTCATTTTATATGGCTGACGAAAATGGCCACGAAATGAAAGTAATATACAATGGTTCTATGCCCAATAATTTTGAATCAGCTAAAAGTGTTGTTGTAACCGGTGAATATAAAGATGGCTTTTTCCACGCAAGCAGCATTCTAACTAAATGCCCGAGCAAATATGAAGGACAAGACGTTCAAAATATGAAAACGTCAAAATTATAACTCGGGTTTCTATCCTTGTTTAATTCCTTTATTTAAAATTTTAAAAGATATTTAAATAATAGCGAAACGCTATTAACAAAGATAGAAACTGATTAATTCCAAATTGACTTTATGAGGTAAATATGATAGGCAGTTTTATTTTAACATTAGCTTTGGCTAGTAGTATTGTTGCGATGGTAATGTACTACATGAGCTTTCGGGGATATAATAATGCTCTTTACTATGGAAGAATAGCATACCATATTATGGCAATGCTTGTTATTGTCGCCGCAGCCATGCTGGAATATTTATTACTGACTCACCAATATAGTTTTAAATATGTTTATGAATATAGCAGCAACGAACTTCCGACGGGAATTTTAATGGCATCTTTTTGGGGCGGTCAAGAAGGAAGTTTTATGCTGTGGTTAGTTTTAACTACAATAATTGGATTAATACTTCAATCTTACACTTCTAAACGAGGCGACCTTGAACATCGTGTTATGACGGTATTTACATTAGCAACTTCGTTTATATTATTGATGGTTTCTCCTTTATTTAAAAATCCTTTCGTTTATTTATGGACTGAACCAATATTCATTGGAATAAAAAGTATAAATCCAAGCCTTGTTCATTTACCCTTCTTACAATCTTTCCTTTTTAATGATGCCTCATCTAAACAGGAATTTGTAAAAGTAAATTCAGATTTGTTTTCTCTGCTTTCCTCAAACGGAATTTCAATAAAGCAATTAGTTATTAACGGACGAGGATTGAATCCTCAACTAACAAATTTCTGGATGCAAATACATCCGCCAATTCTTTTCACAGGCTTTTCAATGTCTACTGTTCCTTTCTGTTTTGCAATGGCAGCAATGATGAAGAATGATTATAAAGATTGGGTTAGACAGGCATTCCCGTGGCTGCTTGCTGCTGCTGGAATTTTAGGACTCGGAATCATGCTCGGCGGCTATTGGGCTTATGAAATGCTGGGCTGGGGCGGTTATTGGGCTTGGGATCCAGTAGAAAATTCTAGCTTAATTCCTTGGCTTGTAGGTGTTGCAGGAATTCATACATTGCTTGTACAGAAAAAAAGTCAGAACAAAGATGATGGTATTGGAAAATTTGCTAAGACAAATTTAATCCTAATGCTGATGATGTACATACTTGTAGTGTACAGTACTTTCTTAACTCGAAGCGGAGTTTTAGGTGATGCCTCTGTTCATTCTTTTGTTGACCCTGGAACTATCGTTTATTTATTCTTAATAATTTTTGTTGGAACTTTCATTACACTAGGTTTCGGAACCCTTGCTTTCAGATGGAAATATCTTACACTTCATACTAAATCAGATGAAGGAATATTATCACGAGAATTATCTCTATTCACCGCCGCAATTGTTCTTTGTACTTCTGCTGCAATAATTCTGGTTGGAACATCAGCTCCAATCTTTGGACATTCTGTTGATGCAAAATTTTATAATTCAATGCATATTCCTATTGCAATAATCATAGGGTTGCTAAATGGATTAAGCTTATTATTAAAATGGAAAACAACAAAGAAAGAAGATTTAATTAAAAAATCTTTATTCTCAGTTTCTGCTTCCATCGTTTTAACAGTTTTAATTGTCCTCTTCGGAGGTATAACTGATGTACTTATAATGATTTTAACTTTAACTACTACTTTTGCATTAGTTGTTAATATAGAAATCGCAATTAAAATTATTAAAGGCAATAAAAAAATGCTTGGCGCTTATGTTGCACATATTGGAATTGCCTTATTTCTTCTGGGTGTAATATCATCTTCGGTATACAGCAGAGAAAAAGATCTTGATTTAATTAAAAACGTTCCTCAAGATGCTTTCGGTTATAAAATGACTTTTACCGGCTATGAATCAATTGACAATAATACTAAGTACGCATTCAACATAAAGTGTACAAATGAGAACAAAGATTTTACAGTAAGCCCGGTAATGTATATTAGTGATTATAATAATGGATTGATGAGAGAGCCTGCAATTCTTAACATGTTTACTAAAGATTTTTATGTATCTCCATTAGGTTATGATGATGGTTCACAAAATCAAACTCAGGGCCAGGAAATTTCATTAGGCATTGGAGATAAAACAAATTTTGACAGTGCAGAAATTACATATAAAAATTTTATAGCTCCTGCTGATATGAGCATTATGATGAGCGGCGGTAATTTCCAATTGGGCGCTGAGCTCTCGATAGTAAAGGATGGCAAGACTTATAACGCCCAAGCATTAATGAAAAAAGATGGACGTGATGTCCAATTTGTACCGGTAGAAATCAAAGACGCAAACTTAAAAATTCAATTACAGAAAATCGATCCATCAACTCAAAAAGCGAATTTAATTTTTGCTAAAATAAACGGTGATAATACTTCAACTGCTGCACCTAAAGAAGTGCTCACTATTCAAGCAAGCACTAAACCGTTCATAAATTTGGTTTGGACTGGAATATTAGTTATGGTGGTAGGTTTCTTTATATCTGTATCGCGCAGGTTGAAAGATTCATTAACCTAAAATAATTTTAAGGCGATTGTAATAATCGCCTTTTATGTTTTCATTAATTTTTTGATCCTGAGCTTTAATAAGCATCAACTTAATTAATATTGAAATCCTAAAGTTATTGCAAACCCTGAAGGATTGATTGTAAAAGAATAACCTCCAGTATTATCAACTTTCTTTGAAGCAATATAATATCTTGGTTCAACAAAAATTTTCCCAATTAATATCCTTCCAAAAACAGAAAAGAAAATATTCCCACCGCTTTTGGAATCGCTGTTACTAGTTAATCCACCAAATAAACCTCCTGAATTTCCAGAATAGGTAACGCTATAAAAATAAAGATAATACCCGCCGCCCAATCCAGCATAAAATTTTGTATCAGCGTCTGGAATTTCTAATAACTTGTAACCAAAATTTATGTGGAGCGGAATTAGAAAAATCATTTGATCTGTTACATCCGGTTTAGGATCCGAAAAAATATCTATAGTTTTTTTCTGGTAAAGATCAATATCACCGCTTAAGAAAAAATTATATTTTTTAAATTCGGTAATTCCATCTATGCCTAAGATTAGGCCGTTATTTAGTCCGTTGCCCGGATTATAAAATCCAAATTTACCGCTGTAATATTGATTTAAATTTGAATCTTTATTACCTGATTTCTCATTTGGTGCTTGAGCAAAAATAGAACCTGAAATCATAATTAAATTGATTAAAATAATTACCCGTTTAGTCATATATCCATCCTTATAATTATTTTTAGAATATGAGTAATAATATAAGGATGTCTATTCGATAAAAGGTTGTTTAAATCACAACTGATTTAATTTGATAAAAAAGAATTGAGCTATAATTTTTTTTGTTTTGCAATTTCCAAAATTGGATTTATTTTATCTTTGTAGGAAGGATCTAAATTTATTGCTGATTGACAATCCTTTATTGTCTGGTTGAAATCCCAAATTTCAAAATTTAATAGAGCACGTAAGAAATATGCTTCAGCATAATTAGGTTTTATTTTTATCGCTTGCGAAAGATCATGTTCTGCATCTTTAAACATATCCATTTTTCTATAAGTTTTTGCTCGCAAAAAATATAGTTCAGAATTCTGGGGATTTAGTTTTATCGCTTTAGTAAAATCAAGTGAGGCTCCATAATCTTCATCTTTTTCCATTTTTAACATTCCACGAAAAACATAAGCATCTAAATATTCAGGATTCTGAAGCGCCAAAGATATATCTGCTAAAGCTCCATAATTATCTTTTAATCTATTTTTTATCTTTGCTCTGTAATAATAAGATTCAAAAGATTTAGGATTAATTTCAATTGCTTTCGTTAAATCTGATTGAGCGTCATAAATTTTCCCTTGATTAAATTTTAAAATCCCTCTTTGTTTATAAGCCCTTTCTGAGGATGAATCTTTTTCTAGAACTTTATCCAGATATATAAGTCCCAAATCATAATTATTATTTCCTATTTCCAATTCCGAAAGAGCAAAATAAATTTCGACATCGTTTGGAGTTAGTAGAGATGCTGTTTCGAAATCTTCTTTTGCGCCATCAACATCCATTAATAATTTTTTAGTTTGTCCTCGATATTTAAAAACTTCTGCGTTGTTTGGTTCTAATTCAATTGCCTTTGAAAAATCTTGAAGAGCACTATCCGGATCATCAATCTGAAATTTTGCATTAGCTCTTAGAATAAAAGCTTTGGAATATTTATCATCAATTTCAATTACATTATTCAAGGAATTAATTGCATCGCTATATTTTTTATTTTCGTAATATAAAAGGCCGAGATTAAAATGAGCTTCTTTTAATGAAGGTTCAATCTCTATTGATGTTTGAAAATCTTTTAAAGCTTGTTCTATGTCCTGCAGTTTCATTTTTGCCAATCCTCTGCCGTTAAAGGCTTGCGCATACAATGGATTTATTTCAATTGCAGAATTGAAGTCTATTATTGCTTGTTTATAATCTGCAATATTTATTTTTTCCATTCCTCTTTGGGTAAAATAATCCGGATTTGTTGGATTAATCTTTATTGCTTTATCATAATCGTTCAATGACTCTAAGGTTTTGTTTAGAAGAGATTTAATTTTTGCACGTTCAATATATCCATCTGCATCAGCATCGTTTTTTGAAATATATGAATCGAAATAGTTTAAACTTTTCAGATAATTTTTTTCTTTTGCTTCTATTCTTCCAAGGTGAAATAAAATCTTATTTGAATAAGTCGGACTTATTTTAAGTATATATTCAAAGTCGATTTTTGCACCATCTAAATCATTTAATAAAAGCTTTGATAATGCTCGTCCAAAATACGCTTGGGATGATTGATTATTTAATTCTATCAGGCTGGTAAAGTCGTTAATTGCCCCTTGATAATCTCTTAGATTATATTTTTCTTTCCCGCTATTTAACAAATTTTCTTCATCTTTTTTGGAAAAGATATTTTTGAGCAAACCCATTAGAGTACCTTGAAACCAGTATAGTTACGTAATGTGAATTCTATATCATAATAATCCCCTTCAAATCAATAATTTATAATCGAATAAAATTATTTAAAATGTAGCAAAAAATATTCGTTCTAGACTGAAAAATTTATTGGTAGTAAATAATTAAGATAAAATATTAAACCACTCAAGTTTATTCTAATAAAAGAATAAATATTCTGAAATTTTTTGCTGACCAATTTTTCAAAAAATTATGTATCCAATTTCCGAGTTTATTTAAGAAAACATTTTTTCTAATCTTTTCGGTCAATAAAATAATTCCTTAGTGATTTAGAAAACAAATTCTGAAATTTCCACCGCTCATCTAAATCTTTATCCGTCTATCAGATTACAAGGTTATAATTAAACTCAGAATTTTTTCTGATTGTCAAAAAACCGGTTTACAAATAATTCATACAATTTGATCTTATTGGAGAGAAAATGAAAAGGTTTTTAATTGCAGCAATAATAATCTTGATTAATATTATTGCTTTCGGACAATCAAGCAAAAATGGAGAAGTCGGCTCAAATGTCAGTTGTATTATTCGAGGTAAGGTATTTGATTCCTCAACTAAAAAGCCAATCGATTATGCTAATGTAACAGTGTTTAATAAAAAGGATTCAGCAATTGTAA
>JAMCWE010000150.1 GCA_023475265.1 Bacteroidota bacterium | reverse complement strand
TTCAAAAGAAAAAATTACTTACTTTAATATTGCACGCTTTTCAATGCTTCAACTCCATTTTCACCTACAGAACCAATAATTCTTTTTGCGCGAACAAATTGATTTAATCTATACGCGTTAAAATTCTTTGCAGATTTATCGAAGCTGTTTATTTTAACCATACCGGCTTCATGAATAAATTCTCCGTTGCCGATATAAATTCCAACGTGAGTAATTTTTTCTTTTGAATTTTCCGTAGCTTTTTTACCAAAGAATAATAAATCTCCGGGTTGAAGATTATTAAAACCGTCCCTAGTATTGATTGGAATTCCCACATTAACCTGCTGAGAAGCATCTCGTGGTAAGAAAACTCCATTTAAAAAGAAAACTGTTCTTGTAAAACCGCTGCAATCCATCAGCTTTGCCGATGTGCCGCCCCAAAGGTACGGAACACCTAAAAATGTTTTTGCAGCCTTAATAATATTTTCCGCTGATAATTGACGGCTTTCTAACCAAGTTTTATAATCTTCACAAGATGAGTTTGGGATATAGGCAATTCTTTTATCCGGGTATTCAACCTTTACAAAATCGCCTTCAGTTCCAAGCTTTTTTAAAATATTTCCAATGACAAGATCAGATACAGGATCGGAATTAAGATTATCTTGTGAATATGAAAATCCATAATCTTTAGTATAAATAATTTTATCCGAAGAATTCCATTCGGAAATCTGTTCTTTATTCATCGCTGTAAAGCTGCCGGATTCTATCCACGCAATATATTTATCAGGAGTTTGAGCGAGGAACCAGCCTTTAGATTTTTTTAAAAGTTTTACTGAACTTCCAAGGAGGGCTTGAGTTGCAAGCTCTGCTTGATGATCTGGTTTTACACGAAATGTAGCAACCGACAAATTAACTACTCCATAAATTTCTTCACCTAAGTCTTTTGCGGGAAGAATTTCTATCTCGTCTTTAACTTTCATTCCTTCCTTTTCCAAATTTTTAATTAATTCAGATTTGGCATTTGATAAATTTGTCTCACCGGAAAGAAGGACTTCTTCTCCTTCTGATTTCGGAGAGACAATAAATACTGTTGTTCTTTTATCCGGCGCATATTTCTGCTGAACTTCTGAAATTATCTTTTGAATATCTTCCATAGATTTTTTTTGCTGTGAAAAAATAGGTGCTGCTAACAGAAAAGAAATTATTATTATAAAATATCGCATGAACTTCCTCAAATATTCTGAAAGTAAACTGTATCGCTAAAATATAAATTTCCAGATTTAATTCTAAGGAAAAAAATAATTTAAATTTTTCATCTCATTGTGATCAAAGTTTAATAATCTTTGGCTTTTTATGAGACGATAAACATGGCTGCAAGTTTTAATATGTTTCCAGATCAGATTGTTTGAATTGGTATAATTTTAGATAAACTTTCTGACTAGTTAAGGTTTCATTCACCAATTAATAAATAAAAATACTTGCCTGCAGAAAACAGGTTTAATATATTAATTATTGATTCTGAATATTTAATCAAGTGGTTAAACTTTTGGTGATTGGAAATATACGCTACAAGCAATAAATATATTTGATAAATTATTAACGTCATAGGAGAAATTTGAACAGTGCTGGAAAAAATTCAACAATCATATTTAAAATTTCCTAACCGGAACGCATTTTTTATAAATGGTATTTATTATTCTTATAAACAATTTGCCCAATTAATTTCCAATGTTAGAAATTATATTGAAACTAATTGTAAGGGTTCAGAAAAATTAATTGGAATCATTGCAAAACAATCTCCAGAGATTGAAACTTATGCTGCAATATACGGATGCTTGTTTTCCGGACGCGGCTATGTTCCGATTAATCCTTCTAATCCGCTGAGCCGCAATTCATCTATCCTTGAACAAACCGGAATAAAAACTATTTTATGCAAACAAAATGAAGAGCAAATTAAAGGAATTGCATCAACAAAAAATGCCAATGTTGTAAATGTAGTTGATTTACCAAGCACTCAAATAAATTTAAAGCCTCCGATTGTAGATGAAAATGAAATTGCATATTTGTTATTCACTTCAGGAAGTACAGGAGTTCCCAAAGGAGTTCCTATTAACAGAAAAAATTTAAATTCATTCGTTGATGCATTTCTTGAATTAGGATATAATGTAAATGAGAATGATAGATTCTTACAAATGTTCGAGTTAACATTTGATTTTTCTGTTGTTTGTTATACCGTACCTCTTTGTGTTGGCGCTTGTATTTATACTATCCCGGAAGAAGGAGTAAAGTTTGCTAACGTTTATATTGCATTGGAAGAACATGAAATAACTTTTGCCTGTATGGTTCCATCGGTTTTATCTTATCTTACTCCCTACTTTGATGAAATTAAATTGGACAAAATGAGATATTCCCTATTCTGCGGAGAAACACTTTTAGATCAAATAGCGCAAGGATGGTCTAAATGTACACCAAACGCAAAAATAATTAATGCTTACGGTCCAACTGAAGCAACTGTCTTCTGCTTAATTTATGAATGGAATAACGAAAGCTCATCTAAAAAAACTTTTAACGGCGGAGTTTGTATTGGCAAGCCAATGATAAACATGGGTTCAGTAGTTATTGATGAAAATTCAAAAATAATTTCCGGCAAGCCCGGAGAAAAAGGTGAGCTTTGTTTATCAGGCAAACAGCTTACACCTGGTTACTGGAAAGATGACGAAAAAAATGTAAAGACATTCTTCAAAGCTAGAATAAATGGTAAAGATGAAATATTTTATCGTACAGGCGATTTAGCTTTTCAAGATGACGAAGGTGATTTCTTTTTTGCCGGAAGGATTGACAATCAAATTAAAATCCAGGGATTCAGAATCGAACTTGGCGAGATTGAACATTTTGCAAGAGAATTTATTAAAGGTGGAAATGTTGCCGCAGTAGGCTATCAAAACACATTCGGAAATATGCAAATACATTTATTCGTAGAAAACTATAACGGTAATTCATTGGATATTGAAGAATATTTGAAATCGAAAATACCCGAGTATATGGTGCCTTCTTATATAACTAGTATTCCTTCCTTTCCGTTAAATGATAACGGAAAGATTGACAGGAAAAAGTTAGTCTCAATGTGTATGGAATTAAAACAATCATTTTCTAATTGATAAAGAGCAATTTAATTTTATCAAATGTTTGTTAAACATAATTTGGATTAAAATATGCTTACTAAAATAAAAGAAAGTGTGCATAATTTCCATGGTAGAAATGCTTTTCATATTAATAAAAAATTTTATTCGTATTTAACATTTGCTGAAATTGTTTCAAAGATAAGATTTTATTTAGAGAATAATTGTAATGATTCTGAAAAGCTTATCGGCATATTAACAAACGATGATATAGAAACATACTGCTCGGTATTCGGGATTTTATACGCCGGAAAAGGTTTTGTTCCTATTAATCCAAACCATCCTTTTGAAAGAAATATTTCTGTTATCAAGCAATCCGGATTAAAAGTTATTTTAGCCAGCAATGGAAATAACAGCTTTCAAAAATTTGCAGCCAAAGAAAATATAAAATTAATTAGTACTAAGAAATTACCACCGGCAAGTATAAATTTAGAAGTTCCTATAATTGATGAAAACAATATTGCTTATGTATTATTTACTTCAGGAAGCACTGGAATTCCTAAGGGAGTTCAATTGACCATGAAGAACCTTAAGGAATTTGTAAATAATTTTTTTAAATTAGGATATAAAATTGATAAGAGCGATAGGTTCCTTCAAATGTTCGAAATGACATTTGACCTTTCAATTATTTGCTATGTAATTCCACTTTGTATTGGCGCTTGTGTTTATACTGTTCCCGGAGATGGGATAAAGTTTTCTTCAATTTACTGTGTGCTTGAAGAAGAAAAAATAACCTTTGCTTTAATGGTCCCATCAATTCTTAGTTATTTAAAACCATATTTTAATGAGATTAAATTAAATGAGCTGAAGTATTCACTTTTTTGCGGAGAAGCATTGTATTCTGATTTAGTTAAAGATTGGCTCGATTGTGTACAAAATGCAGAAGTTCAAAATGTTTATGGCCCAACTGAAGCAACTATTTTTTGTCTTACCTATCCCATACCAAAGGACAAAACAAAAATTAAAAGCTTCAATGGAATAGTTAGTATTGGGAAACCAATGGATAATATGGAGTCAATTATAATAGATGAAGGAAACAAAATAATAACTGATAATGAAAAAGGTGAATTAAGTTTATCCGGGAATCAATTAACTAATGGTTATTTAAATAATCCGGTAAAAAATAAAGAATCATTTTTTATTTTTAATGAAAATTCAACAGCAAAAAGATTTTATAGAACAGGAGATATTTCTTTTATCGACAACGACGGCGATTTTATGTACTGTGGGAGAAAAGATAATCAAATAAAGATACAGGGTTTTAGAATTGAACTTGGAGAGATTGAACACCACGCAAGAAACTTTACTAAAGTCACAAAAGTCTTTGCAGTACCAGTTGAAAAAAGTACTGGTGGGCTTCAAATTTATTTATTTATTGAAAATTATTCCGGCAACATCAACGAGATAACAGAATATTTAAAAACTAAAATTCCACAATATATGATGCCATCTAAAATTACATCAATATCAGATTTCCCTTTGAATTCAAATGGAAAGATTGATAGAAAATCGTTAATAAAAATTGTAGCAAATCTAGAGGACTAAAGAATGATCGAAAACCTTTCTATTCGTCAAGCTACTTTTGAGGATATAAATTTTATTATCGAGACAATTATTGAAGCTGACAAAAGCAGTACTGATAAAATCAGCATTTGTAATATTTTTTCACTAACCAAAGATGAATACAAAGAGTTGCTAAGAAACATTCTCTTGTCAGGTTTTGAGAATAATGAATTTAGCTTAAAAGGATTCCTAATAATAAAAAACAAAAGTAATAAATTTGGTGCTTTGTGTTCTTGGGTTGAAGGTATTGATGGAATCGCAAACAATATTATAAGTTCAAATTTAATTTTATCTTTTATCAATAGGGAACGACTAAATAATATTAAAGAAAATATGCATCTAGCAAATTCATTATCATTAGATAGAGAACAGAATGTTATTCAATTTGAGTACGGCTATGTAATTGAAAATCAAAGAAGAAAAAAAATATTTACTACTTTAATAGTCGAAAGTATACGTAAACATTTCAATTCAGGACACCAAGCTAAAGTTCAAACAATCTTATATAGAGATAATTATAAATCATTTTTAGCATTCGAAAAATTAGGATTTAAAGTTAAAGCAGAAAGAAAAAACGAAGATTCTGATATTTATAAAATTTTCTCATACAATTCAAAAGTACTGATGGAATTGGATAAAGAACAAGCAAAAGAATTAGTTAAAACTCCTTTAGAATTAATAATTAACGGTTCCTATTTATAAAAATCTTATTAAAATAATAGATAATATAATCTAGTAAAATAATAAAATTGAGTGGAATTATATTTCATTTATCTTAATCAGTTTCTATTATTAAATTTGATGAACTAATGAATGATTAAGAAAGTGGATTATCCGCACTTAGTATTTCGAATATAATTGAGTTGAAAAAAGGTAGACATTTCTAATATATAATAACATGATTATTTACTTCTATACTTTCTATAACTAAAAAATTTATATCTCTCAATTTTTATCTTACTTTCAATGCTTTTAAATTTAACATATAATTTTTCATCACTTGCTGTTTTCTAGACATAATTTGTCCCGCACTTTTTAACCTATTCTCCTTCCGAGTTATAATTTACATTCTAAACTTTTCTTAAAAGTGAATATATATCCATATGGCTCAAAATATTTTTAATGACTTCATTTGAAACACAATTTATTGATACAATATCTTTATTAATTCTCAAAAAAACATAATTATCGGTTGGTATAATATTAGAGATGTAACAACTAGATTTAAGAGTATTTATTATTATTGTTTTATTTAACTAACGGAGTTCTAAATGATTGATGATATCCAGATTAGGCAAGCAACTACAAATGATATTGATTTCGTAATTGAAGCAATAATCGAATCAGAAAAGAGCAGTTCCAATACAATAAGCTCATGTAATGTATTTAACATACCGGAAGAAAAGTTTAGGAGTGCCTTAAAAGATATTCTTCAGCAGGATATAGAAAATTATGATTATTTTTTATCCGGTTTTCTCGTTGCCGAGTTGAAAGATGAATATATCGGAGCTTCAGGATCATGGCTTGAAAGCATTGACGGAACTCCAAGCGGCTTAATAAAAGCGACAGTTTTGTTCCCATATCTTGATAAAACAAAAGTAAAAGAAGTCAGTAAGAATACACAAATTATAAAAAATTTGACATTCACAAGAAAAAAAGGAACACTTCAACTTGAACATGGTTATGTTCGTGAACCATATCGACGTCAAGGAATCTTTACACAATTAGTAAAAGAAAATATCAAACGTAATTTTGACAAATATAAATTCGATTTATCTCAAGTAATATTATTTAAGCAGAATTATAAATCGTATAATGCTAATCTTAAAGTGGGTTATCAAGTTGTTGAAGAAAGAAATGTTGACAATCCTGAAATATTTAACTTCTTCCCTTTTAATACTAAGGTGCTCATGGAATTTAATAAAGAGAACATAATGCATCTTTTGAAAGAACATCTAACAATTATTAATTCATATGATTATTCCCTTGCTAGCTAAAAATTATACTCTCATTATTTTAAAATTCTCTATGCACTTAGAATATTTAAAACTTTTTGGGTACTTAAAAAAATATCTTCAATTTAATTTTTAATATATTACTATAGATTATGAATAATGAAGTGATAATTAGGCAAGCCACGATAGACGATATTAATTTTGTTATTGAAGCTATTATCGAAGCGGATAAGAGCAGTACAGATATGATTAGTTTGTGTAATGTTTTTGCATTTGATGCGGATGAGTATAAAAAAATTTTATTCGATATCCTTAATCAGAATATAGAAAATTATGATTATTTTTTATCTGGCTATGTAATTGCTGAAACGAATGGAGAATATGTCGGTGCTTGCGGGTCATGGTTGGAAGGCGCGGATGGAGTGCAAAGTGGAATTATTAAGTCAACAATGTTATTCCCTTATATTAAAGATGAAAAAATAGATGAGATTAAAAACAATCTTCAGATTATAAAGGAATTTACACTTAACCGGGAAATTGGTGCTCTCCAGATTGAAAATATTTATGTGAGAGAAAAATTTAGAGGCTGTGGTATTTTCTATCTTTTGGTCACTGAAAATATTAAAAGAAACAAAAAAAAATATTCTTTTACCAAAGTCCAACCTATCCTTTTAAAAAGTAATTATAAATCTTATTCCGCATTTCTAAAGTTTGGGTATAAAATTGTTTGTGAAAAGAGGACTCATAACCCTGAGATTCTAAAATTTTTTCCATATGATACAAGAATTTTGATGGAATTGGATCAAGAAAGCATAACCAAACTTTAGCCAATCTCCAGTTAACCTTATTAAATTTTATTATCATTCAAAGGCATAACCATAATTAATGTAATTAACTTAAAAGATGATAATAGATTATTTAAAGTGTCGCATATCAACAAATAGATTACATTTAATATAATGTAAGTTTTTTTACAAATTTTAATAAAAACAACAATATATTTGTTCTAATAATATTAGAGTTATTTATTGTTATTTTCTAAAGTTGATTTTAGAATTCCCAATCCATTTGTAGCGGTGCATCTTAATAGCTTAAAATAAAATACTAAAACAAATTGATTATTATAGGAGTCGGTTATGATTGAAGGACTTTCAATTAGACAGGCAACTGCCGATGATCTTGATTTTGTAATTGAAACAATAATTGAATCGGAAAAAAGCAACTCCAGCATTATTAGTTCATGCAATGTTTTCGCCTTAAGCGAAGTACGATTTAAAGAAATATTGAAAATAGTTTTACTCCAAAATATTCCGAACTATGATTATTATCTCTCAGGTTTTCTAATTGCCGAAAAAGATGGTGAATATATCGGAGCTCTAGGTTCTTGGTTTGAAGCTCCGGATGAAACTCCTAGCGGAATCATAAAAGCTACTGTCCTTTTTCCATATTTGGATAAATCGAAAATGAAAGATATTAGTAAAAATACCAAAGTTATAAAAGATTTATCTTTAAACCGCAAATCTAAAACACTACAATTAGAACATGGTTATACACGCGAACCATATAGAAGACAAGGTGTATTTACCAATATAATTAGAGAACATATTTTATGGAATAAAGTGGAATATAATTTTGAAAAGGTTCAGGGTATTTTATTCAAGGAAAATTACAAATCTTTTAATGCCCATCTTAAATTAGGATATCAAGTTGTTGAAGAAAAACATACAGCTAATTTAGATATTCTGAAATTTTTCCCTTATGGTACTAAAGTATTAATGGAATTAGATAAGGAAAAGTTTGAAAATTTAAGTAAGTTAGAAAATAAAAAATCCAATTTGTGGAGAAAAAATGGAGAATCTAAAAAAACTAATCAAAGCATTTTCGGAAGCTCTCGAAATACCCTCTGAAAAAATTACAGATGAATTAAGCTATGGGAATGAAACTTGGGATTCCATTGCTCATCTATCATTAGTAGCTTCTATTGAAACCGAATTTGATATTATGCTTAATTCGGATGATGTAATTGATATGAGCAGCTTTAAAAAAGCTAAGGAGATTCTAAAAAAATATGACATCAATTTTTAATCTCGAAGGTAAAATCGCTTTTATTACCGGATCGACAAGAGGACAAGGTTGGGCCGAAGCAAAACTATTAACTAAATTCGGTGCAACAGTAATTCTAAATGGCGTACACAGCCAGGAATTACTCGATCAACGGAAAGAAGAATTAAAAAAAGAATTCAATGTTGATGTTGATGGATTTTTATTTGATGTCGGTGATTTGGAAGCAACTCAAAATTGCTACAACGCCATATTTAAAAAATATAAAAGGCTGGATATACTTGTTAATAATGCCGGAATGCTTGAAGATAATTTAGTCGGCATGATTAAAAAAGAAGACATCCAAAATACATTCAATACCAATACAACCGGAGTAATTAATAATTTACAATTAGCCGCAAGATTGATGATGCGAAATAAATCGGGCTCTATAATTAATATTTCTTCGATAGTTGGTAAAGTTGGAAACGAAGGCCAGGTTGTTTATGGCGGAAGTAAAGCAGCTGTAATCGGTATTACACTTTCAGCGGCACGTGAGCTTGCACCAATGAATATAAGGGTAAATGCAATCGCCCCTGGTTTTATAAACACAGATTTTATTAAATCACTTTCGCCTGAAAAATATCAAGAAAGATTAAGTTCAATTAAAATGAAAAGAGTTGGTCAGCCGGAAGATGTTGCTAACGCAGTTTTATTTTTTGCATCCGATCTATCTTCGTATGTAACCGGACAAGTTTTGGGCGTCGACGGCGGAATGATAATGTGATGTTTTGGAATTTAGAAAATATTACTCCTAATTCAGTTGCATTAATTGATGATGATTCGAATAAAGTTTATTCTTATGGAGAACTAAAAAGAGAAAGTGATGAAATTGTTGATAAACTTCGCTTCGATTCAAAAAAAATAATATTTTCTTTTTGCGATAATTCTGCTAAAAGCATAATATTTTATTTATCGGCACTTCGCTCAGGCAATGCAATATTTCTTGCAAACTCGCGAATGGATAGTGAACTAAAGAAAAGATTAATTTCAATCTACAACCCGGAAATAATTTTTAGTGTTGATGAAATTTCAGAAATTACATCTGGCTACAACAAGGTTGTAATCAACAATGAATTTTCAATTTATACTTCGAAAAATATTTCTGCAAATCACTCCCCCCATCAAGATCTTGCAGTTTTACTTTCAACTTCAGGAACAACCGGCAGCCCGAAACTTGTAAAACTTTCTTATAATAATATTCAAGCTAATTCTGAATCAATCGCTGAATATTTAAGAATTAGTGTGAACGAAAAACCTATTACAAGTTTGCCGATGAGCTATTCTTTTGGCTTATCAGTAATAAATAGTCATTTGCTTAAAGGGTCGACAATACTTTGTTCAAATAAATCTATGGTGATGAGAGAATTCTGGAATACTTTCAATATGCAGAAATGTACTTCGTTTTCCGGCGTTCCATATAATTATCAGATGCTGCAAAGATTAAAATTCGCTAAAATGGATTTACCAACTTTAAAAACAATGACTCAAGCCGGCGGAAGATTAAGCGAAGAGTTTGTAAAATATTTTTACGAAGTATCAGTCAGTAAGAAAATTATTTTTTTTGTAATGTATGGACAGACAGAAGCAACAGCAAGAATTTCTTATGTACCATTTGAAAAACTCGGGAACAAAATTGGTTCAATTGGAATAGCAATTCCCGGTGGTGAAATAAAAATACTTACTGATGGAAAAGAAATTTCTGCTTCTCGCGAACAAGGAGAATTAGTTTATCTTGGAAAAAATGTAATGATGGGCTATGCAGAATCCAGAGAAGATTTATCCAAAGGAGATGAATTAAATGGAGTTCTTCACACAGGAGATTTAGCTTACAAAGATACTGACGGATTTTATTATATTACCGGAAGGTTAAAACGTTTTATTAAACTTTTTGGATTAAGAGTAAATTTAGATGAAGTGGAAAAGATGTTAGAAAATCAATTCTCATGTTCGGCAGCTTGTTATGGAAATGATGATTCATTAAAAGTTTTATTACAAGCACATTCAGATAATATTTCTGAAATTGCAAAAAAGAAAATTATTGACATTTATAAAATTCATCATTCAGTAATTAAAGTTCATTGCGTTGACTCAATTCCAGTTACTTCTTCCGGTAAAAAAGATTACAAGTTAATTCAAGAGATGCAGTATAATGAGTGCAATTGAAGAATTATTTGAACTGCCGGAATACTCGATTGATAATTCTAAAAAGCGCGCACTACTTCTTTCGGAATTGTCTGAATTAACAAAATTTCATTACTCCAATTGTCTCCCATATAAAAATATTTTAAACAATCTTGATATTAACACAGAGCATGAATTTCAGAAGATTGAAGATGTCCCATATTTGCCGGTAAGACTTTTTAAATCCCAAAAAATTCAAAGCATCCCGGACACTGAAGTTCTAAAAGTTTTAACTTCTAGCGGAACCACCGGACAGCAAGTTTCCAAAATTGCATTGAACAAAGAAACTTCGATGCTTCAAGTAAAAGCGCTTGCTTCAATTATTACTTCTTACATCGGGAATAAAAGACTGCCGATGATAATCATAGACACAGATGCCACAATAAAAAATAAATCTTCTTTGAGCGCGCGTGGCGCTGGACTTGTTGGTTTATCAAATTTCGGTCGTAAACATTTCTTTGCTCTTGATGAGAATATGGAACTGAAAGTAGATGAACTCATCAGTTATTTAGAAAAAAATAAATCTGAATCGATCCTAATCTTTGGCTTTACTTTTATGGTATGGCAATATCTTTTTAAAAAGTTAAAAGATACAAATAAAGTGATTGATCTCAGCTCTGCAATTCTAATTCACAGCGGCGGCTGGAAGAAGCTTCAAGAACAAGCTGTCTCAAATGAAATTTTTAAAAAGGAATTGTTCAATCAATTTAAGCTAAAAAGAATTTATAATTTTTATGGAATGGTTGAACAAGTCGGCAGCATTTTTATGGAATGCGAAGAAGGATTTCTTCACACACCAAACTTTGCTGAAATTCTAATCAGAAATTTTGAAGACTGGAGCGTTTTGCCTATTGGTCAAAGCGGCGTTGTTCAGACAATTAGCATTTTGCCAAAAAGTTATCCTGGTCATTCTTTATTAACAGAAGATTTGGGAACTATAAAAGGTATTGATGATTGTAAGTGCGGAAGAAAAGGAACTTATTTTTTGATTGATGGAAGAATTCCAAAGGCAGAACTGCGCGGCTGCAGCGATACTCATGCAGAATCAGTTTTAAATGCATCAAGGTAAAACATGGAAGTAACTATTTTTGCACCGCAGTATAATCGTGAAGTTGTAATAGAAAATATTTTGAATGAGAATTTTCTCAGTCAAAAACCACTATCGCCTTTTGATTCTTTAAGCATAGAATTTCTTTCCAGCTTATCAAAAAAAATTCTTGAATCAAAAGAAATAAAAAATTTTCCAGAACTTGTTGCATTAGCTTATTGGCTGCGCAAGTCAAACATTGTTTCAATAATTAATAATTTTCGAACAGAAATTAATTATCAGGAAATTATCGTCCCAAGAGGATTTGCTTTTCATATTGCGCCCTCCAATGTAGATAGTATTTTTCTTTATTCATGGGCATTATCTTTTTTGGTCGGCAATATTAATATCGTTCGGGTTACTCAGGATATAAATGTTCAGCTTGATTTATTGTTATCGTTTATAAGAGAAATTTTTAAGGATGAAAAATGGAATCCGGTTTCTACTCGCAATATTGTTTTAACCTATCCTCGTGATGAAAAGATCAACCGGTTTATTTCATTACATTCTGATGTTAGAGTTTTATGGGGAGGAGATGAAACAATAAATAGTATAAGAGTTTTGTCTTCCAAACCAACGACCAAAGATATAACGTTCGCTGATAAATTTTCGTATTCCATGATTAAAGCTTCTTCATATAATAATTTATCCGATGACAAAAAAGCTATACAGGCAACTCAATTTTATAATGATGCTTATTGGTTTGATCAAATGGCTTGTTCGTCTCCGCGATTTGTTTTATTTATTGGTGAGCAAAAAGAATGTGAAGAAGCAAGCGATGCATTTTGGAAATCACTTGAAAAAGAATTGAAGCGCCGTGGTAAAAATGATTCAATAGATGTTGCTATGGAAAAGTTAGTTTATATGTATGAATCAGTTTCGAAAGCTGAAAAAGCATCAGCAAAATTTTCTCCAGAAAAAGACAAACCGACAGTGTTGAAAGTTGACAAAGAAGAAATTAATAAATTCAGAGAATCATGCGGCGGAGGATTTTTCTTTGAATGCTTTTTAGAAAGCCTTGACGAACTTGTTAATCTTGTCAGTAGAAAAGATCAAACACTTGCATATTATGGATTTGAAAAAGAAGAATTAAATAATTTTATCAAGAAGGTTAACGGCGCTGGGGCAGATAGAATCGTACCTATTGGACAAGCATTAAACTTTTCACCTATTTGGGATGGTTATTCATTATTAAATGAATTGAGCAAAAGAGTAAATATAATTTAAGAGTTTAAAATAAAAGTCATAGTTTCAGCGTCGATATTTCCCCCGCTAATTATTACACCAACTTTCCCATTCGCTTTTACTGCACCGCTTAACAATGCCGCTATTCCTAATGCACCGGAGGGTTCAACGACAAGCTTCATTCTATAAAATAAAAATTTAACTGCTTCGATAATCGATTTCTCCGATACAGTTATCATGGCATCAACATATTCAAGAACAAACGGGAAAGTAATTGTTCCTAACGAAGCTGTTCGCGTTCCATCAGCAATCGTTGGTGGATTTTTAACGGTGTGCAGAACTTTAGTTTTAAATGATTTGGCTGCATCATCCGCAACTTCAGGTTCAATTCCAATTACTTTACAATTAGGATAAATTCCTTTTGAAGCAATTGCCGAACCGCTTAACAAGCCGCCGCCGCCGCAAGGTGCTAATAGATAATCTAATTGTTTTTTTTCTTCAAATAATTCTAAAGCCGCTGTTCCTTGGCCCGCAATAATTTCTTGATGATCAAATGGCGGAATTAAAATGTATCCCTTGTTATTCTGAATTTCTAAAGCAATTTCTTCCCGTTGTTGAAAAGCCGGATCATATTCAATAATTTCTGCGCCATATCCGGCAGTTGCTTTTCGTTTTATTTGAGGAGCGTTCTTGGGCATTATGATTGTTGTTTTTATTCCCAAAATCTTTCCGACTAATGCAACAGCTTGAGCGTGATTACCTGATGAATAAGTTATTACTCCACGCGATTTTTCTACCTCACTTAATTGTGACATTGCATTGAATGCACCCCGAAATTTAAACGCTCCCATCCTTTGATAATTTTCGCATTTCAAAAAAATATTTGCCTGAACTATTTCATCAAGAGTTGTAGACGTAACAATCGGAGTAAGTTTTGAAAAACCTTTTAATCTTTCTTTTGCTTTTAAAACTTTATCAAACATTATAAAACTCTTTTTAATGAATTGATTAAAAAATAAGTTGGGTTAAAATTATTTAGTTCAAAAATATCTATAAACATATTGGACAATGCCCGTAGGGTTCCCATCTTCATCAAATAAATCTTCTTCAATTATTTTATCATTTGAATCATATTTGAATTTACTTTGAGCCACCAAATCACCATCAGAATTGTAACTTAACGACTCAATCTTATTTCCGTTTGAATCATAATGATTAATAATTTTGAATTCTAATTTACCATTTGCATCATACCATAAATCATCGGTTAGGTTTCCATTCTCATCATATTTGTACAAATAATATTTTTCAAGTTTGCCGGTAATATTATATCGCGTAGCTTTTATCTTATTGCCGAACTTATTGTATTCATAAGTATATCTTTTATCCGGCTTACCTGATTTATCATATCTTATCGTTTCGATTCTAAAACCATTTTTGTCGTACTGATATTTATAACTTTGATCTATCTTACCATCTTTTGTTAGAAAATCAGTTTCGGTCATAAAGCCGTTTTGATCATACTTTATCTGTGAAGTTTTAATTCCACCGGTAAGTTTGTTCCTCGGATTATAAACAAATTTAATTTTATCAATAGAATTAATCTTTGCAGACTTGACAAAATCTCTCTCTTCAAAATCTAGATTCTTAATAACTATTGGTTTTGGTTTTTCTACAACTTTTATTTTCGCTTTTTCTTCTTTAATTACTTTTTTAGTTGGAGAACAACTTGAAAAAATTATACTTAATAAAATTAAAAACGAAATAGCAAAAAATTCTTTTTTCATCAGATTCTCCAAATGCATAATCAATATGGCAATTTTTTAGATTTAAGGTTTTTGATGGAATTAGTACTTACTTCATTTCCATCTTTAAATATTTTCTTTTCAGAAATACTTCCATCCTTTTTATAAGAAATCCATTCGCCTTCTCTTTTACCTTTTAGATATTTTCCTTCTTCTTTCAAAGAACCATTTTCATAATACCATGTCCACCTACCATCAACCATATTGTTTTTAAAATTTCCTTCACTTTCGACCTGTGCGTTTGGATAGAAATATTTCCATAAACCTTCATTTGAATTATCGACCATTTGTCCAATCATTTCAGGTTTTCCATTAAGGAATAATATTTTAAACTCGCCATTTTTCTTCCCGTTAACAACGTCATATTCAATTGTTCTTTTATAAACTTTTGCTTTTTCTTTTCCTGTGTATGGTACATTACTGCCATTTTTATAAATTAAACCATTTTTTACAATCAAATCAGCTTTCACATTTTTTTCACTCTTACATGAGTAGAAAAAAGAAAAAGTAAAAACTACCATCAAAATAATTATTAGATATTTCATTAGATCATTAAGTTTTAATTTCATAATATATCAATTCAAAAATTACAAACATTGTCAAATATTTGGGGATAAAGATAATAGAATTTGTAGGTAAGAAAAAGAAAAGCAAAATGTTGAGAATATTTTTTTAAAATAATTGTAAAAACTTAATTCTTCTACAATAATTTTTTATAAGCTTCGCATAATTTTTTCTTTGTATCCATTAAATCCTGGGAAATAATTTTCACTTCACCAAGCACAGGCATAAAATTAGTATCGCCGTTCCAGCGTGGAACAATATGAAAATGAACGTGCTCATCAATGCCGGCACCGCTTACTTTTCCAAGATTAGCTCCAATATTAAAGCCTTCAGGATTGAAAACCATTTTTAAGGATTTCTCAGCCAGTTGAAGCTTCTGCATAATTTCAATATTCTCTTCCAAAGTGAGCAAAGAAAAATCTTGGGTATGTCTGTACGGTACCACCATCAAATGGCCATTGTTATAAGGATAAAGATTCAAAACGGTAAATGTCAAATTCCCTTTATCGATAAGAAGATTGGTTGAATCATCAACATGATTTTTAGAGATGCTGCAAAATACACATTTGTCAGAATTACTTTTTTCTTTTATTGAATCGATATATTGAGATCGCCATGGCGACCAAAGCTTTTCCATATTTCCTCAAAAAATAAAGCGGCTTTTACGCCGCTAAATTAATGTCCTTCTTCTCGAGATTTGTTATACTCATCGACAATTTTTTGCTCAACTTCTTTAGGTATTTCTTCGTAATGTGAAAATTGTCTTTTGTGTGTTCCTCTTCCTGAAGTTAAACTACGCAGTGTTGAAGAATATTTATAAAGTTCCGCCAAAGGAACTTGGGCTTTAATGATTTGAAAATGACCATTCGAATCCATACCCAAAATTTTTCCGCGGCGACTTGAAATGTCACCCATTACATCGCCCATAAATTCTTCCGGAACAGTAACATCGATAATGTATATCGGCTCGAGCAACACAGGCTTTGCTTCAAGGAATCCTTTCTTGAAACATTGCGCAGCAGCAAGCTTAAATGACATTTCATCAGAATCTACAGTGTGGTAAGTCCCATCGAAAAGTGTAACTCTCATATCAACAACTTGATTCCCGGAAATAACGCCCTTTTGCATTGTCTCTATAATTCCTTTTTCAACTGCAGGAATAAACCTTCCAGGAACAACTCCGCCTACAATTGCATCAACAAATTCAAAACCTTTCCCTCGTGAAAGCGGTTCTAATTTAAAATGAACATGTCCATACTGACCTCGTCCACCAGATTGTTTTTTGTGCTTGTATTCAGCATCGTCAACTCTTCCTTTTATGGTTTCGCGGTACGGCACTTTGGGTTCAACCATATCTACTTCAACGCCATATCTCTCTTTTAATCTCTTAACAGCAAGAGCAAGTTGAAGTTCACCTTGGCCGGAAACAATTGTTTGAGAAATCTCAGGATCGTATTTAACACTAAACGATGGATCTTCTTCGTGAAGTGTATGAAGCCCGGATGCAATTTTATCTTCATCGCCTTTGGCTTTAGGAATAATAGCGCTGTTGATTACTGGTTCGGGAAAATTAATTTGAGCAACAATAACTGATAAATTTTTTGATGAAAGTGTGTTGTTCGTATGTGTATCCTTCAGCTTAACTACAGCACCCAAATCACCGGCAAAAATCTTTGAAACATCTGTTCGATTATGCCCATTCAATACTGAAAGCTGACTTAATCTTTCTGTTTTAGAATTAGTTTGATTAATAAGATCTAGCCCGGCTACAGCAGTGCCGGAAAAAACTTTAAATAATGAAAGTTCACCAACGTGTTGTTCGGAAATTGTTTTGAATACAAACATTACCGTTTCACCGGATGCGTCAGGCTTTAATAGAATTTTATTCTTACTATCTTTTAATACTGTCTCTTCTCCAACTCTATCAACAGGTGAAGGAAAATATTTTGAAACAAAATCCATACAATTATTTCCACCAACTCCCTTTAATGAGGAGAAAGCAAATATTGGAGAAAGGCTTCCTTTAGTAATTGCAAGCTTTAAACCTTTTTCAAGATCTTCTGCTGAAAGAGTTCCTTCTTCAAAATATTTATTCATTAATTCTTCAGTTGTTTCGGCAACTTTTTCAATTAGCTCAGTTCTATAATTCTCAGCAGTTTTTTGCACGTCAGCAGGAATATCAATTACATTTACTTTTTTGCTTCCGGCATCCCCATATTGATAAGCTTTCATCGCGAGCACATCAACAACTGTATTAAAATTTAATCCTTCGTTTAATGGAAAAGTAATTACCACTGCATTTGAAGAAAGTCTTTCTTTTGTTTGGCTTAATGTTCGGCTAAAGTTCGAATGTTCATTATCAACTTTATTTATAATTATGGCTAATGGTAATTTAAATTCTTCTGCAAATAGTGCAGTACTTTCGGATCCGACTTCAATTCCTTCAGCAGATTTTAAAACCATTACAGCTACATCTGATACGCGTAATGCGGCTTTAACATCTCCTAAAAAATCTGAATAGCCCGGAGTATCTAGAATATTAATTTTTACATTATTCCATTCGAGATGAAGAAGAGAGGTTGATATTGATATTTGTTTTTCTATTTCGTTCGGTGTATAATCAGAAGTTGTAGTTCCTTCGGCGATTGTTCCGATTCTATTAATTCCACCGGATGTAAAGAGCAGAAATTCAGATAAGGAAGTTTTTCCACTTCCTCCATGACCAATTAAGGCAATATTTCGTATTGATTCGGCACCATACTCTTTCAAGGGATTTTCCTCCTTAGATTCTAGGTGAGAGAATATATTTTATGTTAGTTATTTTTTCCGGTAGGCATTCCAAAAAGCGCTAATCCCGTTAGCTATTGCGGAAAGGCTTTTTATAAGATCCAACACGGAACCTTCAAAACCACTTCTAACTTTTTCCTCTAAATCCAAGATTGTATCTACTCTATCATTTACTTTTTTAACTATATTTTTAGTCATTGTAAGTTGATCATCTGCAGATTCTGAAATTCGATTTAGCTTCTCACTTAAATTAGTTGTAGATGCAATCAATGGTTTAATTTCAATTGATATTTCTTTTATTTCATATTCTATTGCCTTAATAGCTTTTGCTATTTTATTTAGAAAAACGATTAAGGCAATACACAATACCGATGCTGCAACAAGCAGGACAGAATACAAGATAGAGATTAAATTCATATTATTTCGCTTTTTTAACTATGAAGTTTTGGTACTTTTATAAGCGTCAACTCCGGCTTTTACTGCATCTTTCAATCTGGCACTTTCTGTTTCAATTGTTTCTTTACCAGTAGAAATAATAGTGCCCGTTTTAGTTTTAGCTTCGCTAAAAATTTTTTCAGCATCTTTCAGTAATTCTTCGGATCTTGTTTTAGCATCACTGATCAATTTTTCAGATTTTTTTTTACCTTCATTGATCAGATCTTTAGCTTTATCTTTCGCTTCAGCAATGTATTTTTCAGCTTCATCCAAATAACCGTCAGCTTTAACTTTTATATCATTGCGTAATTCCTTACCGCTTTTAGGCGCATATAATAATGCTAGAACGGCACCAACAGCACCACCGGCAAGAAAGCCTATCAAAAGACCTTTACCCATATTGTTTTCAGACATGACAATCTCCTTTTTTATCATTAATTCTATATTGAGAATATAACAAGCACCCTTCTGAAAATCAAGAAAGTTTCGTTTGCCAAAGATAATTTCTCTGGCAAATCGAATTATTTATTTACATGTTCTTAATGATTTCAGCAGCAAACTCAGACGATTTTACTTCTTTAGCATTTTTCATTTGACGAGCAAAATCGTAAGTAACAACTTTAGACTTTATTGTTTTTTTCAGAGCTTTTTCAATCAGTCTTGCTGCTTTGTTCCAGCCAAGATATTCAAACATCATTACACCGGATAATATAACTGATCCAGGATTTACTTTATCAAGTCCAGCATACTTTGGTGCAGTTCCATGAGTTGCTTCAAAGATTGCAGTACTATAACTCAAATTAGCTCCGGGAGCCATGCCTAATCCGCCTACTTGTGCAGCAGCCGCATCAGATAAGAAATCACCATTCAAGTTTGGAGTAGCAACAACTTCGTATTCATCTGGTCTTAAAAGAAGCTGTTGGAACATGCTATCGGCAATTCTATCTTTTATTAGAATTTTTCCATCCGGCATCTTTCCGTTATGTTCCGAATACAATTCTTCTTCGGTAACGATGATATCACGAAATTCTTCTTTAGCTACTTTGTAACCCCATTCCTTAAAAGCTCCTTCGGTAAATTTCATAATATTACCTTTGTGAACAATAGTTACACTTTTCTTTTTATGATCTCTTGCATATTCAATAGCTTTTCTAACAAGCCTGGCGCTGCCGAACTCACTCATTGGTTTTATTCCAACACCGGATTGAGTACGGATATTTTTCCCATAATTCTGATTTATGAAGTCAATAATTTCGTTTGCTTCTTTTGTTCCAGACTTAAATTCGATGCCCGAATAAACATCTTCTGTATTTTCTCTGAAAAGAACGATATCAAGCTTTTGAGGCGCTTTCATCGGACTAGGAACGCCGCTGAAATATTTCACCGGTCTGACGCAAGCGAATAAATCTAAAAGCTGACGAAGTGCAACGTTCAAGCTTCTAATTCCTCCACCAATTGGAGTTGTTAATGGACCTTTAATCGCAACAACATATTCTTTAATAGCTTCTACTGTTTCATTTGGAAGCCACTGATCTTGTCCGTAAACTTTTGTTGCTTTTTCGCCGGCATAAATTTCCATCCATGCAATTTTCTTTTTTCCTTTAAATGCTTTTTCAACTGCAGCATCAAAAACCATTTTAGAAGCATGCCAAATATCGGGGCCGGTTCCATCGCCTTCAATAAAGCCAATTATCGGATTATTTGGTACTTTCAACTTATCTTTTTTAACGGTTATCTTTGCACCATCTTGCGGAACTATGATTTTTTCATATCCCATTTCAGAACTCCTTTATTCTAATTTGAAACTGTTTCCACGGTAATTTTACCGTACCTATTTTGATATAATGTAACACTAAATATCCCAACTAAAACTGCAAACCAGAGAGTAACTACTCTCACAATAAATGTAGAAGCGACAGCCAGATCTTTTGGGAAGTTATTACGGATTAGCATAAAAGTAAGTGAACCTTCTGTAACTCCTAAACCGCCCGGCAACATTGTAATTGCACCTACAATAATCGCAAATCCATAACTAAATGCTGCCCACAAAAAACTAACTTCTATATTAAAATTAATAAGAATTATGTGATATCCAAAACATTCAAACGACCAAGATACCAAACTTAACAATGTCATATAAATTAATGGAAGCGGTTTTAACATCTGGTAGGAGCTTTCGTAAGCGTTATGAATGCTTTCTAAATGTTTCTTTAAAAATTTATTTTTTTCTAGAAGTTTGATAATCTGAAGAGCAATAATTTTATTACTTATTATGATCAGAACAATTAAGAAAAATATCCCGACACCTATTATAACTTCTCTTCCGAAATTAAATACATACGCGCCGATCAATGTAATTATAATTAATGAAACAAAATCTGTAATTCTTTCTGCGAAAATAACCGGAAAAGTTTTACTGATTGGTTCTTTGGTAACTTCTTTTACAAGATATGATTTTAACAGTTCCCCCATCTTTCCAGGAGTTACGCTCATTATCAATCCGGACATGAAAATTGAAAATGAATCTATTTTTTTAATCCTTATTTTTAAAATCCCAAGATAATAATCCCATTTAAGAAATCTGATAAAATAATTCATCAGCGAAAGCAAAAGCAAAAGTGGAATTAGAAACCAATTGAAGGAAGCGAAAGTCGAGACGACGTTATCAAAGTTTGCATAAATTGTAAATCCAAGGTAAAGTAACCCCGCAGCGCCAAGAGAAATGAAAATATTTCTTTTAACTTTTTTTAGCAATTCAGATTATCCCCAACAAAGTTTGATAAAGTTTCATCAGCGGTAAACCAACAACATTATAATAACAGCCGTTTATTTTTTTTATGAAGACAGCTCCGAAATCATCTTGTATTCCGTAAGCTCCGGCTTTATCCATAGGGCTACCGCTCAAGATATAATCTTCTATTTCTTTAATTTTTAATTTGCGAAATATAACAAATGTTTTTTCATAATCTGTTATAGTTTTATTAGTTGATGAATTGTAAATTGAATATCCCGTATAAACAGTGTGCCTTCTTCCGCTCAATCTTTTTAGAATACGTTTTGCATCTTCTTTATCAACAGGTTTATTTATAACCTTACCATCAAGCACTACAATTGTATCGGCAGTAATAATTATTCCTTCAATAATTTTTTCTTTAGCTTTTTTTAATTTCTCTAATGAAAGCCTTTTAACAAGATGAACCGGTTTCTCATTTTTCTTTACTCTCTCATCAATTTCAACATTCAGAACACTAAAATTTAAATTTAATTGATGAAGAAGTTTCTTTCTTCTTGGTGAATTTGACGCAAGAATAATTGGCAAATTTGTTTTAATCATTTTAGCTTTCTAACCTCTGTTCCCGGAAAATAAAATGATAAAATACTTTTATAACTCTTCCCTTCAATTGATTGATGTATTGCGCCCCATTGACAAAGTCCAACGCCATGTCCGTAACCTTTGCCGGAAATTGTAACTATGTTTCCATCGAAAGAAATATTAAATAAAGTGCTTTTTAAAATATTACTATTATCCGAAGTTCTGATTACGCTTCTAATACGATTACCGTTTATATGTATAATCTTTTCATTGTTATTTTCTGAAGCTAAAGTAATTTCAAGATCGTTAACTCTGCCGGATTCATCCCGGCTTTTTACTTCTACATTTTTTAATGAATAATTTTTATTGCTAGTTAAACCAGCAGCGATTAATCTTTGGATAAAAACATTATCATTATATTTTTCTTCCCATTTAAAATTTGGCGCGCCGGAACAATTTGGAGGATCTCCATCTTTTACGCCGTCCAAATAAGGCGCATCCTTAACTCCAAAAACTAACTTTGCATTTTCAGTATGTCCGCCGCATGAAGAATGATAATAAACTTTTGCAGGATTATCGTCATAAGTGAGTATCAATCCATTTGTTTCATCAACTGCACGATCGGACAATTCTTTTTCGTATCCTGCTCCGCCATAAACTTGATCTCTTGTATCAACGTAAACATCAAAATATGAATTATTCTTATCCATTCTATTTATGGCATAAGTCCTAGCACAAATTGCAAAAGCTTTTAAAGCTTCTAAATAATCGTCGCCTTGTCCCACAGGCATCTCAGTAGGTACAACGCCTTTTAAATAATCTTCTAATGGTATTCTATTAATTATTCGAACAGAATTTCTATCAGGTTTGACAATTAAAAAGCCATAATATCTTCTGCCTTTATAATAGATAGTACTTTCTTTTGAAGCGGGTTTTAGTTCGAAATAATTTGAATGAAAAGATTTGTCCGCAATTACTAAGTTTAAACTTCCTCCGCCGTTTATTGAAAAGTTAAGCCGATTCCCATTCTTTACTAAGGCGATTGCCTTATTATCTTGATAAAGGATTAATGGACTTTCAACTAAATATGTAAAATAATTCGATTGGTTACCAAGTAAAACTTTTATAGGCAAGCTGTTTGAAGGCGTGTAAAATTTTTCTTTTTTTGCAAATCTTCTAGAAGTTGAGCATCCGTTTAAAAACATAATTGAAAGAAAAACAATAAATGTATATTGAAAAATTTTTAGCATTAGTTTCAAAAATTGAGGAAATAACATTGCTAAAAATAATCATAAAAATTTAATTAAATGAAATTGTATTTGAAGATAGGATTTGGAAATAAATAAAAAGGTCATTAGAGATGTCAAATTATCGGAACATTGCTTTAATACTTCCCCAAGTTTTTCTAATTCCCGAAATGCTCATAGAAACCGATGTTTGTTTTAAGTATTCAGGAGTTGGATTATTATAATACAAAACTCCAATCTGATAAATCAGCATTACATCATTAGTTTTATAAATGGATTGATCAATATATTTATAATAATGACTGCCGTCAGGAGAAATTTTTGCTACATCAACAAAATCTGTTTGAGGAGTTTTTCGTTGTATAATAAAATATTGAACGTTTGATTCGTCTGTTGTATGCCAATCCAAAGTTGTATTATCCCCTGAAACCGTTGCTTGAAAGATGTCAATATTAGCACCAGCAAAAGCTGTGGCAAAACAGGCTAATATTATTAAGATTTTTACAAGGGATCGTTTTTCCATGCTTAAAATATATTGCACTGGTTAAATAATGTCAAGATTTATATAAAATTAAATTAATTTTTTATGAGTAGTCTAATTAAATATCACTAATTCAAAAGGACAAAATTATTTAAAATGATTTATTAAAAATTTTTGACTTTTTTCTATCTCCCAATTATTTGATCGGAATTTTAAATATATAATTAAAGAATAAAAAATAATATATGCAGGCAAAGCCATCCAAGCCCATGTTAGCCCTAATTTTAAATATACACCTAAGATAAAAGCAAGCGGAACAAAGATAAAAAGATTCGCTATTACTTCAGCAATCATTACAAACAAAGTTTTTCCGCCGGCTTGTAATCCATTTGCAAGCACAACGCCAGTTGCATAAAATATTTGAGAAAAGCCTGCAATTCTGAGCGCAGGTTTTGCAGTTTCAATTATCGATTGATCAGTTGTTATGATCAGCAGAATAACTTGTGGAAGGAATACATAAATAAGTCCTAAAACAAAAGTATAATAAGTAGCTATTTTAGCAGTTTCAAAACCATATATTCTTGCTTGCTCAAATCTTTTAGAACCGAGACTGTTTCCTACTAATGTTTGAACTCCTATCCCGAATCCAAAGCAAGGTAGAAAAGAAATAAATAATGTGCTGATAATTGCTTGCGTTGCTGCCTGTTCTTTAGTGCCAATAAATCCAGTAATCAAAACAAAAATTAAAAAGCCGATTAGGATAAATATATTTTGAAAAGAAACCGGTAATGAAATTCTGTATATCTTTTTTATTATGTTAAAATCTAATTTGAAATGACGAAAGTTTTGGTATCTATGTCTATATGAAGGCAATAAAATAATTACAAAATAGAATAGAGAATCAAATAAAGTTGCAAGTGAGGAGCCAAGACCGGCACCGGCAAGTCCCATTCTCGGTGCACCGAATGATCCAAAAATTAAGAAATAGTTAATAATAATGTTTAGTACATTAGTCATAACACCGGAGTACATAAAAATTTTTGTTTTACCTATTCCAAAGAAAAATCCTCTATAAGAAACTGAGATAAGAAAAAAAGGTAAACCAAGAAAACGGTAGAAAATAAATTGTGCCGCATAATTACCAACCACAGGATCAGCTGCAAAAAAATGAGCGATAGGATAAGCACCCAACGCACAAATAACAGCTATAACGATACCAATTAAAAATCCAATGATCAAAGAATTATTAAGAACTCTTCCACATTGGATAAAACTCTGCGATCCAAAATTCCTTGCAACAAGAACGTGAGTTCCGGTAGCTAAGCTTGAGAAAAAACTTACCAAAGCCCAAGTTGCAAGAATCCCGATTCCCATTGCAGCCAAGGCGTAAGTAGCTTCAGAAATCCTACCGACCATTGCAGCATCAACAAGCGAAACGACCATTTGCGTTGAAAGGCCTGCAATTGCGGGTAAAGAAACTTGGAGTATTTTTTTATAATAATTATCGACTGGAAATAAATTCATTGAAGTAAAATAAATAATGTTAAATACTCTTAAAAAAAATTATCGCCTATTTCTTGTTACGGATTCTAATATCTGACATTAAGATAACGAGGATTTTTTTTACAATACTTATTGGATCCAGCAAAATATTTTAAGATTAATGATAAAGTAATCCACCTTCAAATTACAATTTAAGAAAAAAATTATAATTCATATTCAAAAAAAAATTAAAATTATTGCAAATCTTTCTTGACATTTAATTCATTTTTTTGAAAGTTGGCCATGCAATACTAAAAACAAACGCAAAGGAGGAGTCTCTATGAAGTTTGGTCATTTAATAAAGTTTCTTTTCGTCCTCATCATTTTGATTGCCATATCAACTCAAGCACAACAATTCAATGGTACTTGGTCTTGCAATTATGCAACTTATGATGATGAATCTAACGGCGTAGGCATAAATGTATCGTCATTGGGAGTTATTAAGGAAAATACATTTGTTGCTTTAGCTTATAGCACTAATGGCGGAACTGATTTCCTTGTTGGGTATACAAATGCAGATTCTGCTAAAGGTAGAATGGGATTCTATCCCTATAACGGAGGATGGCATCAACATTGGATGAGTGGTTTTGATGACGTTGAAATGACTGGTGCTGTTTCAATTTTTGCCACATCAGATTCACTAATCTATGTTGCTAACAATGATCCTTCCCGAAATGTTCTTGTATTCAAATTAGGATCTGATTCAGTTTATTCTACTGATTACAGAATATCAACTGGTTCGGATTCCATTTACACTGTTACAGTTGATGGTAATGGAATAACTTATGTTTCAACATATCCAGGTGAAGGTAAACAAGGACAAGTTTTAGTTTTTAATAGTATAACGAAGGATGATAATTGGAGCGGCTTACATTCTCCAACTGCAATGACAAGAATAACTATTCCAGATACCGGTATAATTAGAGGAATAGCTGCAAATAGCAATGGTTCAGTTGTGTATGTTTCTAATTATTCCACAAAGAAAATATATTGTTATACCGGAAGCCCAGCTACAGGATATACTTTATATAGTGGTTTTAATTTTACATTAACTGACACATTGACGTCAGTTGGTGGTACGTTTTTAAGCCCGGGTCCGTGGGGCCTTTCGTTTATGAACACAAAAAATATTTTGTTTGTAGCTTGTGCAAATAATTTTATGTTAGGTGCCGGTTATGAATATGGACGCATATACGCTCTTAATCCAAACACTGGCGAAATACTAAATAACCTTGATTGTGCAAAATGGAATTATGACCAAACGGGAGGATATAACCAAAGATCAGGAGGAACAGTAGGAAATGTTTCAGGTTATACATCTCCATACAATGTTGCTTACGATGAGAAGTTTAATCTATATGATCAATCATATTTTGGCTGGACAGTAGATAAATGGTTATTCTCGGGAACTCTACCAACAATACCTTTAACAATTACTTCAGTAGAAAAGACAAATAATCTTGTACCGGATAAATTCAATCTATCTCAAAATTATCCGAATCCATTTAATCCGACAACAACAATTGAATTTTCTGTAAATAAAAGTTCGAACATTTCATTATCAGTTTATGATATAAATGGAAGATTAATTTCAAATTTAATTAACTCAGCTTATTTCAATTCAGGAAACTATACAGTTACCTTTGATGCATCCAAACTTGCATCTGGTACTTATATATATATATTAACAAATGGCGTCGAAAAATTATCAAAGAAGATGTCATTAATTAAATAACTAAAAAAAAGAGGTTAACATGAAGGGAAGATCACTAATAAAGTTTCTTTTTCTGAATTTTTTTGTGTTCCTAATAATAGGGGTATTAAATGCACAGACTACAACTATTTTCAAGAGGCTGTCTGTAATTACTCCACGTGCTGCCGATCCAGAAGGCTACGGAAATTTGGTTGCGGGTTACGATGTTACCGGCAGTGGTAAGCCGCAAATTTATGCTGTAAGTGGTGAGTTAAATACAAATCCCATTATTCCAAGGATTTATGAATTTAAATTTAACGGCACTACATGGGATTCTGTTTGGGCTTCAGTTCCAGGCATACCGGATCAGAATACTTGGTGTCCATTAACCGTTGCAGATTTGGATGGTGATGGTAAAATGGAAGTTATTTGGGGACCAGTTAATGCTATAAGTTCTTCGAATACAAATCCTATTAGATTATTGGATTATGAAGCACAAGGCGGAGGCAGTGATGCATTGGGAGTTTCTGATGGCAGCGGCGGCTATAAAGCAAATGCTACATGGACAATGACCGACTCTGTAAGTTACAATACTCGCCCGTTTAAATGGGTAGCTGCAGATGTAAATAACGACGGAAAACAAGAATTAGTATTCTGCACTAGAGCAGGAGGTTATCGTTTTGGAGTTATCTCTGTTGATAATATTCCTGATAATGGTGATGGTTCCGAACATTGGAAAATGGATACTTCCGGTATTGGCGGAGGAATTACTCTTTCCACAATTTATGATATGGCAGTTGTAGATAGTACCATTTATCTCTTTGATGCAAACGGTGCTATGCAGCCGGTTTACTATGCAAACGGCACATATACATTTGGCAAGATGTATACCAATGTTGTTCCTGGTGGTTCATGGAAATCAGCTCAGGTAGTGGACTTAGCGGGCAATGGTAAAAAAGAGATTGTTATTGGCGGATGGCTAAATGGCAAAGTATTTTTGTTACAGCCTGCGGGTGATTCTCTGTCAACTACTCAAATTGCGGATTTTAGTACTTTAGGCTCTACCTACTTAAATGGAAGTGCAATGGGTGACTTTAACGGCGATGGGAAAACGGATTTTGTTTTCGGTTCCCGCGCAGGTCATGCCGTACCGGATGGGTCAATTGATCTACTTTCATACAATGGAGGAGATATTACTAGCAGCGCAAGTTATTCTACTTCAATAATAGATTCTTCGTTAATGCCTGGAAATCAATGGGATATTTTATCTGCTGGAAAAATAGATGCTAATTCTGCAACAGATGAAGTTGTTTATTCCGGAATTCCAAGAGGCAACTTGCCAGTTCCAATCTGTGTATTAAGTTCCATGCAAGTTGATAGTTTATCAACTATTGAACAAGCTAGAGTTGATGCTAACAACGACTTCAAGCCTGATAATCTTGGTAAGACATTTAAGGTAATCGGTGTTATCAATGCACCAAATCTGCAGGGAACTGGGCAATTTAGTTACTCAATGCAGGATGGTAATGCAGGTATACTTTTATTTAAAAGCGGCGCAACAACTACCAAGTTTAATTTTGGCGACAGAGTATTGGTCACTGGATCTGTAGCCCAATACCGAGGAACAACTGAACTTTCAGTGAGTAATCCGGCTACCGATATAATTTTAATCGATACCGGCAGAGCGCTTACGCCGCACAAGTTAACAATTGAATCTTACCTAGCGAATGCTGAAAATTATGAAAGCCAGGTGATTGAATTTAATGGAGTTGCAAAAGCTTCTACTTCTGCTGCATGGCCTGCGGCTGGAGCTTCTGCTAACATGACAATCTGGGATGGATATAAAACATTAACACTTAGAATAGACGGCGATACAAATGTTGATGATAATCCTGAACCAACTTATCCGATTAAAATAGATGGCGTTGCTACTCAATACACAAGCGCTTCAACTGTTTATAATGATGGATACCAGATTACACCTAATTTCTATTCGGACATCACTCAAAATGTAGCTGTTCCGCCTTCACCATATTTCTTCTTTAATCCTGAATTAAAAGCTAGGGCTCTACTTAGACCTCTTGAAGTAGATTCTTTAGCAGTTGATACAGTTTCCTGGTCCCCGGCTATTGACTTAAACGGTGATGGTATTGCTTATCAATTTGTAGTCTCTTCTGGTGGTAAGGAAATAATGAAGGTGTTAGCTTATAATAGTGGAAAAGACACTTTGGCAATATTAAAAGGTATAGATATTATTAAAGCAATGGGTGGCAAAGATACAATTGACATTGCAATGACTTTAGTAGCTAAAAGCAGTACTGCTTCTGACCCATTAGTTACAAGTGTTGATACTATATATGCTACTCTTGTACTTAAAACTATTACAGGAATAAATAATAAAGTTGTTCCGCATAGTTTCTTTGTAGATCAAAACTATCCTAATCCTTTTAATCCTACTACAAATATCCAGTTTGGATTAGCTAAACAGGAAAATGTTAACCTTACAGTATATGACATACTTGGAAGACAGGTTGCTGTTCTATTGAACAATCAGACCTTTAGTTCAGGTGTTCATTCTGTTGAGTTTAACGCTTCTAAGCTGGCTAGTGGCACTTACATTTATAGACTGCAAGCAGGTAGCAACGTTGTTGTTAAAAAGATGATGCTGCTTAAATAAATCTTTATTTATTAAGATTAAAAGCCGGTCTCGTATTCTATGAGACTGGCTTTTTTTTACTTTGTCTCCAAATTGACAAAATGTTTTTTATAAATTAAGTTTGTTCCAAGCTTAATTTATGTTGGGGCTATAGCTCAGCTGGGAGAGCGCTTCGTTCGCAACGAAGAGGTCAGGAGTTCGATCCTCCTTAGCTCCACTAATTAAATCCAAATTAAATTAAGTCTATTACTTTTCGAATTTTACTTTCGTGAGTGCGTCCCCATTTACATCGGGAAGGTCAGGAGTTCGATCCTCCTTAGCTCCACTAATTAAATCCAAATTAAATTAAGTCTATTACTTTTTGAATTTTACTTTCGTGAGTGCGTCCCGATATACATCGGGAAGGTCAGGAGTTCGATCCTCTTTAGCACCACAAGTTATTAATACATTTCAAAAATATTTTAAGAAATAATAATTAAATTAATTATTTCTCTTGTTAGCAATTAAAAAGTCCTTCACAAATTTATCAACTAATAATTTAGTATAGTCTTTAATATCTTTTAATTTATCAGCACTCAATAATCCAATGTTTGATGTTGACCAAGTAGTGGCTCCAAAATATTTTAATTGCATGTCTCTGCTTAAAACAACATTTTGTTTTAATTGAACAGACAAACTCACAGCGTAAAGATCTCTCTGCTTTGATTTCACTGCACCAATATTAACATAAAGATAAGGTGAACCAGGAATATTCTGCATCTTTGTCATCGGCAGCACTGCTATGTCTGCAGAACGGAGATCATCTACAACTTCCTTTTGAATTTCTTCTTCTTTTACGCCGCTATCGTGAAGAGGTTTGTTTACCTTTTCAACTAGAACACCAATCATATTTATCCCTTTTAAAGAGAGAAGCGATGGATCAATATTTTGGGCTTCTAATTTTAAATTTGAAATTACCAATAAAATAAGAATTGATATAACGGATAAAACTTTTGCTTTGATTATTTTCATTCTGCTATTGCACTCCCTAAGATTGATTTTATCTGAACATATTGAAAAAAAATTTATAAGTTCTTTGAATAAAAAAGGCTTGCAATTATATAATCACAAGCCTTAACTTTTTAAATTACAGAAGAGTAGTTATTTCTTCTCTGCTTTTTTCTCTTTCATTTCGGTCTTCTTTTCTATCTTATTCATCTTCTTTTCTTTCTTTGCAACTTTATGTTCTTTCTTCGCCACCTTCTTCTCTTTCTTTTCAGTTTTCTTCTCAGCTTTATTTAATTTCTTTTCTTTCTTTACCATCTTGTGTTCTTTCTTCTCCATTTTATGCTCTTTCTTTTCAACCTTTTGTTTCGGTTTATTTGCATCTTGCTGAGCAAATGATGAAGAAACTGCAAAACCTGAGAAAGCAATCAACAAGACAATAACAAGAGAAAGACGTTTTAAGTTCATTATATTACTCCTATAAAATAATTGAAATGAATTTAATTAAAGTTTTTAGAGAACATTAGTCATTAGAAAATACGGGCTAAAAATAAAGTAAATAAATAGTATTCAACTATGCACTTTATCACAGGTTCTTGAAAAATCCATACATTATTTAATAGGAATAATTTTAAATTATTTATAAAATATTCTTAAACTTAATTATTCAATATTTTATTCAAGCACTATTAAATCATATATTTAATTGAAATTATATTTTTGATTTTGTTTATAATAAATGCCATTGATTAATATTAAATAAATAGTTCAAATGTTTTTCTATGCAGAATAAAAAACTACTAAAATTTGCCTTAGTCCTAAGTTTTATTACTATTTTTTATAACCTAATTGAGGGTGGAGTTTCTGTTTTCTTTGGATTGAAAGATGGAACATTAGCTTTGCTTGGATTTGGTATTGACAGCTTTGTTGAAGTTTTATCCGGACTTGGAATTGCACATATGATTTTAAGAATGCGAATTTCTCAAGTTAAAACTAGAGATGATTTTGAGCGCTTTGCATTGAAAATAACCGGAACAAGTTTTTACATTTTATCGGTTGGTTTGATATTTGGCTCTGCAATAAATATTATTCAAAACGTAAAACCGGATACTGCAATACCTGGAATTATCGTCTCCTCTGTTTCTATTATCTCAATGAAATTATTGATGAATTATAAATTAGACGTTGGACAAAAACTAAATTCCGATGCAATTATTGCAGACGCAAATTGTACAAGAACATGTCTTAACCTTTCAATAATATTATTGATTTCCAGTTTGTTATATCTTTTCTTAAAAATTGCATATATCGATATTTTAGGATCTCTTGGAATTGCATATTATTCGTTTAAAGAAGGTAAAGAATCATTTGAAAAATCAAGAAACAACTTGCTTACATGTAATTGTGAACATGATTAACATCATATAAACGTACTAATCTTTTTACTAATTGGAAGTTCAATTTTTCGAGGTGCAATTTAACTCAAGGTTCTCTTTTTCCTTTTTTATTAATTGAAGCGAAGCTTATATACTTCTTATACAAATTTTCTTGTTCAATATGTTTACGTCTTGTTTTCAAAATATCATCTCGCGAAATCAAACCAAGTAATTTGTAATGATCTTCTCTAGAGATAACTGGAAGCCGTGAGACTTTGTAGAGTGCCATCATATCAGCAGCTTCTCTTACTGTGTTATCTTCATAAATTGCTATCATCGGATTTTTAATTAATTCTTTTATTTTTTTATTTACATCTTTGTTTTCATCTTCTAAATCTTTCCTAGTCAGCACTCCAATTAAATGACCATTTTTATCAATAACAGGATAACCATGATGAAGGCTTCCATCGTTTCCAGATAATAACCATTGACGCACAGTTGAAATAATATCTTCAGCATTTAAAGTATAAACTTTAGTAGTAGCACATTCTTTTACAGATACCTGGGAAAGAAAATCAGCTTCATATTCACTCGGGACTTTAACTCCTCTTCTGCTAATCTTTTCAGTCATAATTGTATGCTTCATCATTAAACTTGAAATTAAATATGCAGTGCTGCATCCGGCTAATAATGGCAGCAAGCCATAAGGTTGTAGAGTCGTTTCAAAAGCAAAAATTATTGACATAAGCAGCGCTCTTGCTGATCCAGCAAACATTGCAGCCATTCCGACTAAAGCTGCTATTCTTACGTCAACTCCTGAATTCGGAAATAACATTAATATTACCGAGCCAAGAGTTGAGCCTAATCCCCCGCCAATTGTAAATAATGGTGCCAAAGTTCCTCCTGAAGTTCCGCTGCCTAAAGATATAGCCCATGAAATAAATTTTAATATAAATAAAATTATTAATGTTTTTCCTAAAATTGATCCGTTGAGAATTCGATCGATGTTATCATATCCAACGCCCATCGTGTGTGGAGAAAAATAGCCAATAACTCCCACTGCAATAGCGCCAATAGCCGGCCACCACATCCAATGTATAGGAAGTTTATCAAACGAATCTTCAACAAAATAAACAGCTTTAGTAACAAAAACTGAACAAACTCCAATTACTATTCCCATTAACAAATAAATAACTAATGCAACCGAACCAGGCTGGGAAACATTATTTAAAGCGAACATTGGTGAAGTCCCGACAAAAAATATTCTTACTGCTGTAGCTGCTGCACTAGCAAGAGCAACAGGTATCAATGACTGAGGGCTGAATTCAAACAAAAGTAATTCCACCGATAACAGAATTGCAGATATAGGACTTCCAAAAGTTGCCGCCATACCTGCAGCAGCTCCTGCTGCTAATAAAGTTTTTCTTTCATCAGCAGTAGTTTTTAGCAATTGTCCAATTAACGAACCAAGCGCACCGCCGGTTGCTATAATTGGTCCTTCGGCGCCAAATGGTCCACCAGTTCCAATTGATATAGCAGCAGATATTGGTTTCAAAAAGGTAAGGCGTGGTTGAATTCTGCTTTCATTCAATAGTACTTGTTCCATTGCCTCCGGAATGCCATGTCCACGAATTCCAGCCGAACCATATTTAGCCATGAAACCAACTATTATTGCTCCGGCAATTGGTATGAGTATCACCCAAAATCCCAATTGATTATTTGCCGGTGAGCTAAAATCCAAGGAGAATTTTCCATAAAAAGTAAAATTAGTAATCAAACCAATTAATCTGGTTAAAAGTTGTGCAACAATTCCTCCAGCAATTCCTAGAAAAATTGAAATTATAGAAATCTGTACGGATCGGAAATTATAAACATTTTTATCTTCAGGAAGATAAATTGTACTAAGGGTTGGTTCCATTGATGGAGCTACTTGTATTCCTTTAAAATGTGAATGATCTTTATCTGACTTCTTCATCATCAATTCCAAAATCTAGTATAAACTTAAAATCGATATAGAAAAAGAATATCGAGTTTATCCGCAATAATTCTGTGTGAGAATTTAATTACAAATTTATGAATATTTGATAAGGCCAAATAATATTTTCAAATGTAACTTGTCAGTGTTACTTTTCCAAAGATGATCAGTATTTTTAGAAAGATATAAACATATTTGTGTTTTAAATAACAGTTTTTAAAACTTTATTTTGCCTAGACCTTTACAAACTGAAAGTACTACAATTTTTTTGTAAAATATTTTACAAAATAAATTTTAAAGCTTGGATTTATTTTCAAAAAGTTAGATATTTGGCTTGCTAAAAATTTGAAGTTCATATAAATAAATTTTCAAACAGTGTTGTTCAGCTTTTTCTGATAGAATAATTTATTGATATGAATAAATGTTCTTTCAACTTTGTTTCTTATTTGGGCGCTTAGCTCAGTTGGTTCAGAGCATCTGCCTTACAAGCAGAGGGTCGGAGGTTCGACTCCTTCAGCGCCCACTTCGAAAAAAAAAGCCGTTTCTAAAACGGCTTTTTTTATTAATAAATTCTTTCCTCAATAATAACTTATAACAACCGTAACAAGTGCCAAAGCACCAGGCAGGGCTTGAATCCAAAGAATTTTTCGATTTGCTGTTATTGCGCCAAATACGCCGGCAATGATTACACAACAAAGAAAAAATATTTCAATCGTGTGCCCGTCCATTCCTAAGATCAATCCCCACACTAATCCAGCCGCAAGGAATCCATTATATAATCCTTGATTAGACGCTAAGGATTTTGTAGCAGCAGCAAATTCTGTTGTTATTCCAAAAGTTTTTAATCCGAAAGGTCTACCCCAAAGAAACATTTCCAATACAAGGAAGTAAATATGAAGGAGTGCAACTATGCTTACGAGGATGATAGAAATAATAATCATTACTTTCTCCTTAAATAAAAAAATAAGAATTATTCTTAATCAGCCGCTGGATCAAGTGTGAGTTAGAAAGATAGAATTAAAATTTAATTAATAACTTAGTACCTTATCAATAAAATTAAAACCAAAACTGGCAAGAAATAGATTAGTCGTTAACAAAATTGAGGCTTGGTATAATTACTAAATTCTTCAACTTCAAACATGTGATTATTACTTGTCCTGACTTGTATTTTTTAGTGCGGCAGCAAGTTTAGCTTCTCCATTATTATTGCAGCCTCCTCCGATAGAAGAACTCTCTTAACAATAACTTTATTATTGTTCTTGTTTAACAATTTAGCGTCTGT
>JAMCWE010000189.1 GCA_023475265.1 Bacteroidota bacterium | reverse complement strand
CGTCTTGGTCTCTTCCGTCCCATTCAATTCTGTTAAAATCGTAGCTGAGATTTGAAGGTGGAACAATTAATTCTTTTATTAGTCTGCCGCTAACAGTAAAAATTTTGATCTTAAGTTCATCTGGAATCTGCGTAAGCTTAAATGTAAAATATGTTTCGCTTGAAAACGGATTCGGATAGTTATAGACGTAAAGTAATTGAGCTTGGTTTGACACCATAAATTTTCTAACCACACCAGCCGAATCAATTGTTTGTCCCGTTGCGTTTGTACCGAGTGCTTTCAGAGTATAAGTGCCATCGCTCAACGTTGGTTTATAACTAACAACAAATTTGGGATTGTTATCCGAAAACGAGAAATTAATTTCCTTACTAGCTAAAGAAATCCTTTTGTTGTTAAGAAAAAGTCGAACATGACTTGTATCCGAGATTGGGATGGGCGATAAATCGTTAAGCTCAACTTTAATATTAGGAGTAGCAGAAACATAATCCCCATTAATTATGTCGTTACCATCAAAGGTGAGTTTTACAGAAGCTGGTGCGTTGTTCGCTTTCACAAAGAAAGGAACTGAATATAAGTTGTTGTCTTTGTACAGTTCAAGAATCTTGTTACCAGGGTCGATAGTGATCTGAAAATTTCTACTCCCTACAGTTGAAGTCGTACTATAACTTACGTTAAATAACTTTCTCTTTTCCGCACCTAGTGAATCAACCATCTGTTCAAATATTTTCTCACGAGAATTGTCGGGTTTAATAACTTCTACACGAACTTTGAAACTATCTGCCCTAGACTCACCTGCATTGTAAACGTAAAATGAGAGACTTCCGGTCTCGCCTTGAGTTAAAGTATCAGATGAGATCGAGACTGTCTGATAATTAGTTCCAAGTTCCGGTACTCCTAAATAGTTTATGGATAGATTGGAGATAACTGGCGATTCTCCATTCTTTGACAAGAGTACATGGCCTATTAATTTCAATGTGGGATACATGTTTGAAGAAATGCTGTTAAGTAAAACGGTACCATTATTTTCTGACAGCACGAGAGTATCGATTTCGCCATTTTGCTTAAAGCCCAAAGCAGAATACTCAATTCTTGAACCGCTTGGAAATGAAGCATTAATTTGAGCATTTCTCCAAATGGCTGCTGGGCCAACTAAGTCAGTAATAAATTTGCCCTTTGTATTTTTCCAAACAAATGACTTTTCAGCAGTTAAAATATTTTGGTATGAAGCCGTTTCCAATTTTTCAATTACGTCGCCCGGGTTGGCTCCTTTTGTTCCTATCAACAACCAAGGATTTCTGAAACCGATATTATCTACTAATGTGCTTCCCAAGGTTTTAATTGCATTCCGTAATTCTAGAGTCAAGTTTGAACTTGCATCGTCAATTGCACACATAGCAACAATTTTACCATTCGGGATCGCATTAATTAAAGTTGCTAAGTCGTGTGCTCTACCTGGATTATCACCATACCAAAATGTATCGGTTGTATCTATTTTCATTCCGATGGAATCAAAAACTGCTATCCCCATTCCCCAATTGAACGTATTTGGTAAAATATTTATTCTATTCAATTTTACTGATCCATATTTGATGAAATTTCCTCCGGCAGATTCTACACTCACTACAGAACTATCTATCGAAACTGAAATTGAAGAACCATTATTGGTAAGATGTTCCATAGACAATTGGCAAAAACTTAAACTATCATCATAAATTATTTTTTGGGGATGCTCAGTTTTTTGAAACGATAGATTCTGCTCCCAAAGTTGTTCATTAGCGCCAAGTTTTGTACGCATCCAGTACCTTTTACCATTTACCAACTGCGACAAATCTATTTTAGTAAAGAACGTATTAATTGGAATACTGAACGTAATAGGTTTTTTAAAATTTGGCGATTTATCAATTTCGGCAATTAGGTTTGACCTAAGTTCAGCGTTTTTTTGCGGACTTAAGAAGGTCAGTTGAGATATACCGGAACTTACTCTACTGTAAATGTACGGGCGGGTTTTAGTAGAGACTACGTCAAAGTTAAATGTCAGAGAATTATCACTCTTATAAATCTCATCGATAGAATTATCCCCATCAAGCTTAACTAAAATATTATGTTGTCCAGGACTGTTCAATACCGGTAAGGCACTGTTAATCACAGCATCGTTTTGAAGAGCTGAAATATTCAACGTATCGCGGTAAATAACTGATCCCAAATAAGTATCTTCAACAAAAATTTTAAAGGGATTAACAATTTGTGTCCCATAATTATGTATCTTCATTTGAACATGAACAGAATCCATTTGATCATCTGGATTTGCAGAGAGCATTTCAATGTCGCCATCGGATATTACCAAATTAGGTTTTGGCGGAACAGCCAGGTCTATTATTGGATCTCCAATGAGTGTATTTGTTAGCGAAAATAATCCGTAAGTTCCTCCTGAACCAAATTGTCCTAGCATTTTTTCTTTAGTTAAAGCATGCGCACGTGAAATATTATAAACGCTATCTGTAAAAACAGATTCGTAAAAATATTTTGGCGCTATTAACGATGTGGAAGTATATCCCAAAGACGAATTACCTATGTAAGCAATTGCTTGTGAGTTAAGAACAAATAAACTGGCAAACGCGTCTACATCCGGCTCAGCAAATTTGGCGGTTGAACATCCAAGATCAGTTATCAATGGATACCTGTCATAATCATTTTCTAGATCTGAAGTTTGCGTGATACTGTTATCCCATACCCGGGTTCCGCTATGACCGAGATATGAAATAAAAAGTGCACCGTTTTTGATTGTACTTTGTACATATTTAGAATCATACGGGCCGAAATCCGAACGTGGGTTGCTTGTCTTATAAAAATGAACACCAACCATATAGTAAGGTGCAACATCAGTAATATTGTTCTTTACATAGTCATTGCCCCCCTTAAACGCGTTAATCTGACCGGGAGTATTGGGATCACCACCAGAAAAGAATATCGCTAATTTATTAAAGAATGAATAATTTTGTTTTAAATACTCACGATGTTTATTTAAATAAAAACGCACTTCATCGTTAGTCGACGCCGGTATTCTTCCAATCCACATTTGCTGAACTGGACTATTTATATCACCCCAAGTAACATACCACACATCAGAAACTGGTTCTCCAAACGATGGGACTAAATTGAGTTTTGTCTTCTTATAAATATTCTTGTAATCATAGTTTGCCGATCCGACCAAAAAAACAAAGCTCGGTTTCGGAACTTGCCAATTTTGATAAGCGTACTTCAAAAACTCTCGAATTGATTCAGCGGTAGGATAACCGAATCCAAATTCATTAAAAATGTCGGACGTATAAAAAGTCTTAGCTCTAAGGTTGTACTTAGCATCAACAAATTGTGCGTATTCTTCACATGAATTTCTTAATGCCGGATTCGTTATGATTAAATCATCGTACTGATTATGGCTATTTCTCAGATTTAAAAACTTTATTGGTTTGCCCAAAGACGGGACATGAATTGTTTCATCTGCAAACACCACGTATTGATCGCCGACAGAAATTGTATCACTGAATGTTAGGACACCATTTGTCTCTCCATAGTTGAGTATTAATTTCTTTTGGGGAGTCAATTTGAGAATCGACACAGTCGGGGAATAGAAATTCTCAACCTTTATAATTTTGACCCCGGGAGTAAAATCATACAAAAAAATGATATGGATAAAATTTTGTGTGGCAAATAATCTCTGAGGATATTCTACATCAAACCAATCATAAACAACAGAGTTCGGTGTGTTGCCGTTATCAATGTTCCTGAGGGATAATGAATTCGTTCCATTCGAGAGCTCATTAGAATTGACGCTTCCCACTAGAAGCGCTCTTTCATTTCTAGAAATTGTCTTACTGCTAACTACTTTTGAGTTCAATAATAAATCAAGTGCGTGAGCATTTAATATTACGCCCGAAGCATTCCCTATAACTTTTAAATAAACTTTTGCCGACTTGTTAGCCACAAGGTTTTTAGTTTGGAATGAAAAATCTGCTTGCGACCCACTGCTAACTCCTCCCCAAAACCACAAATCTGTTTCTATCCAGTGAGGATCTTGATTTTTCATCATGTCTGTATTTAACCCGCCAAATCCGGCGTCAACTTCATAGTGCTCTACCTCTGTATGATAATCTATAGTATCTGGAACCATTTGAAGCGCGGCAGTTGATAGCGGGATTCTTACTCCTCTATTACTGCCCCAAGTTAAAAAGTAAAACGAAGTGTCGGTGTATATGTTCATGAAGTTGTTGTATGGCTCACCATTCTTGTTAATAGCTCGATAAGACTTTTTAGAATAATTCTTAGCTGCATAAAACTCAATAAAGTCTGTGCCATCAAGTCTTCCATCACCTTCACCTTTTATGTATAATGGAATTTCTCTACCCGACTCGAACAAGCGGAACGTTGGACAATCGATCGAAGAAACATCAACGCCAACATTATCCAAATCGTTTTTTGTAATTCTATAAATACCATCTTCAGTAATTGGAATTTTTATATACATGGAGTTGTAGTCTATCCAGTCTCCTGTCGAATCTGGAAATTCTTGTAAATTATTGCTACGAAATTGTTCAGCTATTTGAGCGTTGCAAATAATATCGTTAAGACTTTTATCAAACTTTGACTGTGTCCTTATTGCTGAATTCTCGTTAATCAATTGGAATCCGGGTAGTTCAACATTTACAACAATTTTATAATTCTCTGTTAGACGTCCGTCATATGAAACCGGAAAAATTCTTAAATGAGCACAGTAAAAATTGCGAATCCAGGTGTAACCAATAATTTGATAGAGATTGTTCTCATTGCTCTTATTGTTAGTTGTAGCATTTTTCTTTAACGCAGTTTTATCTTCCATTGCATCTCGATATTTAATATTCCTTCCCGGCACGACGTCCTGAAACGTCTTACTATCCATTGTCACTACTGTAAATAAAGGTTTAGAATTTGCTGGAATCGCAATGAAAATATCTTTGGTCGGCAACAAAAACTGTTGTGTGCAATTCTCATCCGAAACTTCGTTGTACTTTCTTAATGTGAATTTACCCGCATCTACATCTTTGTGAATAAGAGCAAAATTCAATTCAATCTTAAACGAGTTTTTCTGGACTTTAATTTTCGGTAAAACAGCAGGAATACTTATTGAAGTGCCGAGCACAAATACTGTTAACGAAAGCAGTACTTCTTTTATTTTTGAAAACTTAATCATTCCACTTTCAACTTTTGTTTAATAATCAACCAAGAAAAGTGCGGAATACCAATCAAATATCTTCGCCAAAGTCGAAGCGGCTCCATCAATAATCTAAACAACCATTCTAACCCCATTAACTGTAGGAACTTCGGCGCACGCTTTCTTATACCTGCTAAATATTCAATTCCGCTTCCTACAGCTATTTGAACGGGGCAATCGATATAGTGTGAATTTTTTCGCCAGAAACATTTCTTGCTTTGGAGTACCCAAGCCGACAAATAAAATATCTGGTTTCACATCATTGATTCTTGCAATTACTTCAGCATCACTTATGTTTCCGTCACTTTCAGTGCCGGCTATAGCTAGAGTTGGAAATTCAAATCTTAACTTATTATAAATAATTGAGGATAATAACCCATTAATGCCATAGAAAAATACTTTTCTGCCACTTGCAACTGAATAGTTAATTATTCTATAATATAAGTCAGTGCCGGTTATTCTTTCTAATGGATAGCCATCACCACCGATAATTTTTTGGCTTATATATACGCCCAACCCATCAAGAAACAGTTTATCAAATAGCTGCAATGACTTACTTAAATTTTCGTTCTTTGTTGACTCAAGAAGAATATAGCTGTTAACATTATGAAACGTGAATTTTCTCTTGTTAACAATTGAGTTATCAACTTCGTTAATGATTTCATCATATGTCGCTGAAGTTATGACATTTCCCAGCAAAGTGAACATATTCATTGGAAGCTTTCACCACTATATAGTTTGGCGTAGTTAGATAACGTTATTTTTTTTTCATAATTAGCCATAACCTTTGAGTATAATCTCTGTGAATATTCATTTCTCAATCTATCGTTGCTCATCATTAATTCAATTCTGCTTATCAAATCATCGACGTTGTCTTTTTCAAATAAAAGTCCGTTTACTCCATCTTCAATGAATTCCGGTATACCATCTACTCTTGACGCTACAATCGGAATTTTCATTGCTGCGGCTTCCATCATCACATAAGGGAATGGATCAATTCTGGAAGGTAGTATAAATAAGTCAATGCACTGAAAATAATTAAAAATATCACCTGTTGACTTCAAGATTATCAGGCCAAGCTGTAACTCAGCATTAAGCTTTGCAACAGCATTTAGCTCCTTTCCGTTTCCTATTAATACAAGTTTGAGATTTTTAGTTCTTCTTCTCAGCTTTTCATAAGCGCTGATCAATAGGTCAATTCCTTTTTCACCGTAGTCTATCCTTCCAATATAACCCAACAAAAAATCGTCTTTCCCAATACCCAATTGAAAACGAAGGTCAGTTTTGTCTCTAGTACATACCATGGTATCACTATCAATAAAATAATATAGTAACCTAATGCAATCATCTTTAATGCCATAGTAGTTAATCAAATGTTTCCTAATAGATTCCGAGACGGCTATAATTTCCCGTGCCTTATAACTCATTTTATTCTTACCACCTACTTTACTGTGCACGGTTGTTATCGTGCGAATCCCTGGAATCAAAGAAGCAACTAAATCCATATATCTATGATGTGAGTGTACAACCTCTATATTATGTTTTTTTATGTATCGCCAAATAATCAATGGCATAATTAGCTTACGGATAATACGAGGCATATCAATTTTGTTGATATGCAGAGCTATATCCGGTTCAAACTTTTTATCTGTATCCCCCTTAAATGCCATAACGTGTTGTTCATAATCTTCGCTTAGACCTCTACAGAGTAATTCTATATGCCTAGTTATACCCGAGGTAACATCTAGATTTGTATTTAAGTGTAGAATCTTCTTTTTCATTTTACTGCTGATAATTGGTAAAGCTCAACAATCCGGGAATAATATTCTTTCCTGTTAAATTTATTTGCAACCTCTTGATGAATTTTTCTTACCGTTATTCTGCAATCAACTTCAGAGTAGTATTGGTTTAGTTTCTCAAGAAAGTGTGCAACGTCATATTGGTCAACAAGCAATGGATAATCTCCAAGAAGTTCTTCTGTTGCGTTCGTTCTTAATGCAATAACAGCAACATCAAAACTGGCAGCTTCTAATATTACTAACGGCAATGTTTCAGTTAGTGATGAAGTGAAAACTAGAATATCTACTTTGTTGTAAAACTCTTCAACATTTAATTTCGGCGAAAGAAATTCAATCATACCTCCAGATTTCCTTTCATCAATAAGCTTTGCGATCCCATTCGAAACATCACCCATCAGCACTGTTTTTAGGTTCAACTGTTTATAAATGGGATCTTCAATAAGATCAAAAAACAATTGCACCCCCTTTTCATGACTAACTCTTCCTATGTAACCTATAGTAATGTTTAACTTTTCCTTTGGGATAAAATCGAATGGAGTAAAATTCTTAATTAAATGTATTAATCCAGTTTTTGCTGACTTAATCTCTTTTGTATAGAATTGTTTTACATGTTCACACGTTGCAACCTTTTCCAAGCGTGGATCAATAAGCTTGTATAACAGTTTGTAAATTATTGGCAAACCAAGCTTAAATGGAATCCCGGTTATGTTCCCTGAATGAAGATGAAATATTATTCGTGTTTTGCTCTTCAAAAGCACTAAAAATAACAATATGGAGATACCACCTCCGTGAAAATGTATTATATCATACTGATGATTCCTAAGAAATCTGTTCAAAGCAAAATTTTTATTTACTACACCTCTCAACCCCCTCGGCTTCTTTTTAAGAATTACCTCAACACGTACTCCGTCCCTTTGGAATTCATCAATTGCGCTACCTGGGAATATCGAGACTACTTCATGTTCAAATTGCGCTGTCATTTTTACAATTCTGTGTGCCAGCACCGCCGCGCCATCGTATGAAGTAGTATTTAGAATATGAAGGATATTACTCAACAGAATTACTTTTTTAGTTTATATAAATCCACACCAAGATATTTATTTAGAAAAATATTCAAATCTCTCATTGTGCCTTTCTTCCTTAAAACAGTAACTGACTTGGATAATACAGAACTTACTATTATAAATCGAAATAGATGAAATAACTTTGTCCATCTTGACTTCAGCGCCAAAACAAAAAAATGGTTCGCTACCTTTAACGAACCTCTGTAATATTCAATCAATCCAATTTTATAATTAAAATCATATTCACTAATGGACCCACTATCTTTCTGTTTTTGCAATATATCTTTTCCTAACATGTAAGACATTCTATTTTGTTTTTCTTCTCTCAATCTGTTCACCGGTCTCTCGTACACTCTATAGTAGTACATCACATCTTGAATGTTATAACTTAAATACCCCGCTTCACAAAAACGAATTAAGAATTCATGATCTTCCTCGCCAACTTCCAGTTTAGTATTGTAACCATCTAATTTCTCAAACGCTGACTTATGCATTGTGATCGTCCCATTTAAAACTGTAGGTCTAACCGGGAGAAAATAATTAATATCGGCGTTGAATTCCGGGTATTTCATAACATTTAATCTTCATTCAGGGAACATAACCGGG
>JAMCWE010000093.1 GCA_023475265.1 Bacteroidota bacterium | reverse complement strand
GTAATCCCTTGAACACGGTATAGAGTTCTTCTTACCTAGTGTAAGTCCGCTCTCTCATCTGTTAAGCCAGTTTTTTATAACGAAAAATAATTTATCTTTATTAACAATCTCAACATACGAGTGTAAGTTCAAGAGCTTGATATGGATTTAGAAATTATTCGCGAATATTGTCTGAAGAAGAAAGGCGTAACCGAAAGTCTTCCATTCAATGAAGATTCTCCCGTCTATAAAGTGATGAGTAAAATTTTTCTCATTGCAAATCTTACACCGCCAGTTAGCATCAATTTGAAATGCGATCCGGAAAAAGCAGTTGAACTGAGAGAAAAGTATTCCGCAGTTTTACCAGGTTATCATATGAACAAACTTCACTGGAATACAATTATGCTGGACGATTCTATTCATGATAAATTAATTTTAACTTGGATAGACGATTCATATTGCTTGGTTGCCGAAGGATTAACGAAAAAAGAGAAAGTGCGGTTAAAGAAATAAATTTTCTTTAACGAATGATTTTCGACCCACAAGTCAATTTTATCATTCTATAAATCTCTAAATCTCTTAAGATCAACGATAAACTAAACCATTTGTGTCTTAGTATTGATTATTATCACTAAATTTATATGTATTTGCGAATGATGTTGACACATTAAATGTTATAACATATATTTGATGCGTAAATAAATTATGTTTAATCTAAGGAGTTTAGTCATGGATTCAAAATCAAAAGTTTCGGTTGGTGTTGCTCAAAAAGAAGTTTGGAATTTAGATAAAGCACATTCTAAGATTCAATTTTCCGCGAGACACTTAATTATTTCTGAAGTTGCAGGGCATTTTAGCAATTTCGATATTAATTTTTTCACCGGTGAAAATTTAACGGATGGTGAAGCTGAAGCTACAATCGATGTGAAAAGTATTGATACCGGTATTGCCGATAGAGATAATCATTTAAGAAGTGCTGACTTTTTCGATGCCGAACAATTTCCACAAATAAAATTTCACAGTTCAACGATTGAAAAAATTAACGATGAGAAATATAAATTAATCGGTGAACTTAAAATTAAAAATATTTCTAAACCATTTGAGTTTGATGTGTTTTATGGCGGACAAATAAAAGACCCATGGGGAATGCAGAGAACCGGTTTCAAGGCAACCGGTACTTTAAACAGATTTGATTACGATCTTAAATGGAATGCATTGATGGAAACAGGTGGTGCGGTTGTTGGGAAAAATATTAACATTACGGTTGATGCTGAGTTTACAAAGCAAAGTCAATAATAGTTCTGAAGAAAGAAATATTTGAATTTATGATTCATGAGTTGCTTAATTAGAAATCCAATTCAAGATCATTTTCAAATAGAGAAATAAAGCAGAAAAAACAAATTAGTTTGTTGAAGGCGGCAAGGTGGGCGCCGTCTTCAATTAACGTCTAATTGAGCATTCTCGATTTTATAAGGAAGAGAGGTTATTCCGATGAAAAAAGTTATACACAAAGCAAATGAACGAGGCGTTGCCGAGCATGGCTGGCTGCACAGCAGATTCAGCTTTAGCTTTGACCAATATCATGATCCTGATAAAATGGGATTTGGTTTACTCCGCGTCTTGAATGACGATATTATTGAAGAAGGTGAAGGCTTCGGATTACATCCGCATAACAACATGGAGATCATTACTGTTTTGCTTGAAGGAGAATTAGAACATAAAGACAGTATGGGAACTGTAATGGTAATGCATCCCGGTGAAGTGCAGGTAATGTCAGCCGGCAGTGGAATAATGCATTCAGAATTTAATCATTCTAAAGTCGAACAAGTTAAACTTCTTCAACTCTGGATTTTTCCAAAAGAAAGAAATATTAAGCCAAGATATGATCAAAAATATTTCGGTTTTGAATACTTAAAGAATGAATTAAAAACAGTTGCTTCGGGTCTTGAAAACAGTTCATCGCTGTATATTCATCAGAACGCAGCAATATCGATCGGGAAGCTTGAAATGGGCAAAGAAATTGTTTATAAAAATTTATTTAAAGATAACGGTTCTTATTTGTTTGTATTGGATGGAAGCATTAATTTTGACAACATTGAATTGGGTAAAAGAGACGCTGTTGGTGTTTATGACTACGATGAATTTAAGTTTAATGCTTCCACCGATGCGAGCTTTATAATTATTGAAGTTCCAATGAATTTAAATTAATATCAAATGAAATTAGAAGAAGAAATATCACAAAAACATTTTAGAAACGAGTATCATAAAGCCGCAGTGAATGTGGTATACACTTTCAACTGGCTGAACAACCATAATGTAAGTTTTTTTAAACCGCTTGGGATTACTCCGCAGCAGTTTAATATTCTCCGCATCCTTCGAGGGCAGCATCCTAATCCGGCAACCATTAAGTTGATTAAGGAAAGAATGCTGGACAAAATGTCCGATGCTTCTCGAATAGTTGAAAAGCTTAGAGTAAAAGGATTGGTTGAACGTAATATTTGTTCGCATGATAGAAGAAATGTTGATGTATGTATAACTCAAAAAGGACTTGACCTTCTTTCACAGATTGATATGCGAAACGATGAAGCCGATCAAAAATTTTCTGCTTTGAATCCGGAAGAAATTAAGCAGCTTAACGATTTGCTCGATAAGCTGCGTGGATAAATTGTCTAATCATCATCTTTAGCTTTTTTCTCAACAACTTTTACAAAAGCGCTTCTAACCGGCGGCGGCATAACAGAATTTTTCCCTTTAATTGCCTTCCAAAGAATTTCATTAAATATATTTTCCGGCACGGCATCCTCTTTCGCAAAATCCAGATGATCACATTCTTCTGAGCCGTATGCGCTTGCTAAGTTTTTCTGATTTAAATCGATTTGTGGTTCAACAACATTGTAATGTTCAAAATCCGGTTTATTCGTAATTGAAAATAAAATCGGAGTTGCGGAAAGATCATATTGAGTCATAGGAGGCAGACCGAGAATCAATTCAATTGTTTTAAGAACACTTGAAGTTGAATACATCGTATGATCTACAAAATGCCGCTTAACATAAGGACCAATCACGAGCAGCGTTGAGCGGTGTGCATCAACATGGTCCGAACCGTCCTGAGCATCATCCTCTAAAACATAAATGATTGAACTTTTCCAAAATTTACTTGCTGAAATTGTCTGTACAATTAGCCCAAGCGCATAATCATTTTGTGCAACGTAAGCTTGCGGAGTCCAGTGTCCTTTGCTCGTTCCCCATGTGTGGTCGTTTGGCAATCTCATTATGCAAAGATTAGGAAGTGAATCCGACTTTTCAAATTTTTCAAAATCACTCTTCCATAGTTTGTAACGATCAACATCACTAATAGTTAAACTCCAACCTGGAAACGTAGGGCATGTGTAAGGTTCAAGATCTTCATCTCTAGCTTCATAAAAATCTTTTTTATCTTTAGATTCTTCGGTAAATTCGCCGTAGTTTCTTAAAGTCTTACCGTGGCTTAAAACATCATTCCAGATGTAACCGGAAGATGGTGCAGCAAGCGGATAACCGCCTTCAAAATTATATTCTTGACCACGACCTCCGTAATTAGTTGGCCAATCTTTTTCAACATAATCCGAAGCATAAGCCGCCGTGGACCAGTTGTGCCCATCAGCGCTTACTTCGGCATCAGCATAAAAATTATCGTAAAGAGTAAAGTCGGTAACAAGCTTGTGCTCGTTCGGAGTAATTTTTTGTGGAAAGAAACAAAGCGATGAATCGCCGTTTCCCTGAGGCAGATCGCCGAACACTTCATCGTAAGTTCTATTTTCTTTTATGATGTAAAAGACGTGTTTTATCTTTTCACTTCCAATTTCATCGTGTTTATCGGGAATTACATTTTGAATTCCCACCCAGCTTTTACTTTTATAAATGTATGGAGTGTTATCATAAACTAACTTTGAGTATTTGGATAATTCATTTTCATCAGGATTATTTATGATAGAAAGAGTTCCCTTTAATAGCGAGCCAATGTATTGACTATCATGATAATGTTTTATTAATGGATGTGGTCCTTCAGGATTAGGCATTGATGTTAAGCCTTTTCCGTTTGCTACCAAAATTTGATTTGAACTTTTTACAAATTTAACCGCCGTTGGATACCAGCCGACTGGAATGAATCCAAGACTTTTAGTTTTGTTCGGTTTACTTATATCAAACAATGCAAGATAATTATTGTCGGCATTTGCAGCCATCAAAACGCTTTCATCACTGTTAAAGCAGATTGCGTTAGGCGTGCTGCCATAGGGAACATCAGGCGATAAAGCGGAATTAATTCTTTCCGTTTCTTTTTTCTGATTAAGATCAACTTCAGAAACAGAGTTGTTATTTGCGTTAGCAACAAACAACCGCGAATCATCTTTCGTAATAATTAATTGACAAGGATGGTCACCAACTTTAATTGTGCTTGTTACTTCAAAATTGTTCAAATCAATTTCTGCAATCGAAGATTTTCCCCAAACAGAAACGTAAGCAAATGTTCCGGCGTGATTCACTTTTATGTCATAACATTCACCATCAAGCTTGATAGTTTTAATTACTTTATCAGTTGAGGCATCGCAAACATAGAGCGAATTGCTTTCCTTTGAAACAGCGAGAACATAATTTTTACTTTTTACAAAAGTTATCCCTGTTACCGAAATCCGTTCCTTCGGCGCCCGCTCGCCCAACACGATTGAATCTTGAAGCGCCAGTTTTCCGGAATTGGAATTAAAAATGTAAACACAATTATTATTTCCCCCTGAAACATAAAGTTTAGAATCAACATCATTAAAAGCCAGACCGTACCAGGTTTTGTTCATGATGACTCTTTGAACTTCTTTTTCTTCTTTTACATCGATGACCGAAAGAGAATTATCTCCCAAGCCGCTGTTGGATGTAATTGCATATTTGCCGTCTTTGGTTGCAACCATGTTTAACGGAAGCTCATCAATTCCAACTTGATCGCCGACCGGCGAAAGCTTCCATCCGTTTGGAAGCAGGGTGTAACCGTTATATCTTCCGGGAAGATCGGCGCCTGCTTTGGGATCCGAAATATTTTTAGATCCGGAACAGCCAAATAAAAATAAAATTGTGAATGTAGAAATGATTAAATGCGGAAGTAAATTTTTGTTTTTCATTTTTCTTCAATGATATTGATAAATTTTTCTTTGTCAAAGATATAAAAATTTCTTTACCTGTGAGATTAGAGAGTTATTATTTAAGAATATCGCTTAAATTCTAATTTTTCTACAAAAATATTAAAACTTTTAATAATAATTTCGATAATAAGTTGGCTAGTTAACTATTTATGTTAACTTGTTTGATTTAAAATAATAAATCATTTATAAAGGCTCATGGCAAAACTTATATCGATAGATGAATTAAAAGAAGGTATGGAACTGGAGTTGCCGGTTAAAAATAAATTTGGCCAGACTTTATTATCGGCGAACCTGAAATTAGAGGAAAAGCACAAATCAATTTTTAAGATGTGGGGAATCGAAACATTCTATATAAAAGATAATGGCGCCAACGATGAAGAAAATAAATATGATGAGGAACAAAAAATTAAAGTCAAAAAAATGCTTGAGCTGCGAATGAATTGGGTTCCTCAAAATTCAAACGAACGAGACCTATACGAAATGACATTGCAAGGTATGTTAGAAAAATATTTTTAAATTAATATGAATGTAACAGAAAAAATAATGTCGGGAGTAAATAATTTACCAACGCTCCCAACCGTGTATTCATCACTTACAGAAGCAATTGAAAACCCTCGTACATCTTCTGAAAAATTGGCGAATATTATTTCGAACGATCAAGCATCGGTCTTTAAAATTTTGAAGCTGGTCAATTCTCCTTTTTATGGTTTTCGTGGAAAAATTGATACTATTTCTCAAGCAATATTACACCTTGGATTTAATGAAGTTAAAAACACTGTGTTCGCTCTTTCAGTAATTAATTTTTTCTCAAGAGATAAAATACTCCTCAATTTTCGCCCGGTAGATTTTTGGGCTCACTCAATAGCTGTTGGAATTGTAACCCGAATGATAGGTGCAGAAATTGGCGGAAAGAATTTGGAAAATTACTTTCTCGCCGGCATCATCCATGATATTGGTAAACTTATTTTTTTCGAATATGCGCATGATGATTATTTGCGTGTTCTTGAATTAGTTGAGTCAAAAAGATGTTATATAAAAGATGCCGAGAATGAGGTGATGGGGTTAGATCATAGCCGCGCCGGGCATCTTCTTGCAAGCAAATGGAAGTTACCTCAAAACATACAAAACTCCATACTCCATCATCATAATGGTTTTATTGGCAACGAAACAGATACCCTCGTGGCTTCGGTGCATATCGGAGATATTGTAGCAAGAATGTTAGAACTTGGTTATCCAGGCGATAATCTTATCCCTGAACCAAATCATAAAGTTTGGGATATTCTAAATATATCAAAGGGATTTTTTCCTCAAATACGGAAAAGATTACTACAGGATTTTTCACATACTATTCGCTTAATGTTAGTTGAATAAGATAAAATGAAATCCCCGAATGAAATTATAGTGTGTTCATCCTTTGCAGCTTCAGTTGCTGGTTTTAATCCTTTAATATTAAAGGATAAACCTTCTTTTGAAATTTTTTACAGCGGCCTCGAAATCTATAAAAAAATTCCCGGATGTAAATCAGCCTCATTATTTCTTTTAAATGAAGCTGACTTTAATTTCCTTTACAGATCGTCTGCCGGAAATGTAAACGAAACAGAGATAACTAACATTTTTAATGAATTAATTCAATCCGGCAGTATTTCCCAAGTCTTAAGCTCCGGTGAGTGTTTAGAAAAAGAATTAATTAATCACTCAAATAAAATTGACAATTATCTTATTATTCCATTGAATGTTCAGTCGGGAATAATCGGGCTTTCAATATTAAATACTGAATCTTCCATTTCCAGTCAAAATCTTATAATGAATTTATGCAAAATATTTTCAAATTATTTTGCGCAGTTGATAAACTCAACCGATCTGAAAAAAGAAATTGAATATTTAAAAGAAATAACCGAACAGAAAATTGCATTTCGAACTAATGATATTGCTAAAAGTACAAGAGAATTAAAAGCAATTTTGGATTCGGTGCAAGTTGGGATAATAATTGTAGACAAGACCAGTAATCAAATTGTTGACGCGAATCTTGTTGCTACAGAAACAATCGGAGTTTCAAAAGAAAAACTTATTGGAATAAATGAAGATGCACATTTTATTTTTACTGAAAGAAAAGCATTCTCATCCGGGGAAAAAGTTAACGGTGAAGTTCTGCTGAAGAAAAATAATGGTGCGCTCATTCCAATTATATTAACTATTTCAAATATTTCATTGGACGGAGATGAATTTAGGATTGAAAGTTTCATAGATATAACCGAGCGGAAAAAAATGGAGGACGAGCTTCAAAAAGCACATTATGAATTGGAGCTGAAGGTTGAAAAACGAACGCAAGAGCTTTCAAGAACAAATTTGGAGCTTCAAAATCAAATTCGAGAGAGAATTAAATTAGAAGAAGAAAGGATAAAACTTTATTGGGCGGTGCAACAAAGCCCTATCTCTGTAGCAATAACAGATCTCGATGGAAATATTGAATACGTAAATCCTCAGTTTACTGAGATGAACGGTTATAGCTTTGAAGAAGTAAAAGGAAAAGATTCTTTCTTTTTAAAGAATGAAACAAACTCTCCAAAAGAACTTAAAATTTTGCGAACAAATGTTAGCAGAGGTAACAAATGGCATGGCGAATTAAAGAATAAAAGAAATGACGGTGACGAATTTTGGGTTTCCTCGTTTCTTTCGCCAATGGAAAATATAAATGGGCAAATAACCAACTATCTCGAAATTGAAGAAGACATTACAAAAAAAGTTATTGCAAGGCAAGGACTACTTAGAGCAAAGGAAAAAGCAGAAGAACAGGACAGATTAAAATCCAGATTGCTTGCAAATTTGAGTCATGAATTTAGAACTCCCTTAAGCGGTATTTTGGGTTTTGCTCAAATATTAATTAATGAAATTAAGGACCGATCCTTAGCTGAAATGGCTAAGGATATTTATAACTCCGGAAAGAGATTAATGGATACTTTAAACGGAGTTTTAAATTTATCACAGCTCGAAACTATGGATTTATCATTAAGCACGGAGGTAAAAAACTTACCCGAACTTTTAGACCAATTAAAAGGTCAGTACATATCTGCTGCAAAAGCTAAATCAATCGATTACAAAGTGGAGATAATTAGAAAACAATTATATGTATCAATAGACGCGAAACTTTTTTCTCAGGCTATCGATTACTTAATACAAAATGCAATTAAATTTACCGGGAAAGGATCGGTTACAATTATTGTCGATGCCGTACAAGATGGGGAAAATAAATTTGCGGTTATTAAGATACACGATACCGGTGTGGGTATTCATGAAAGCAATCAAAAAATAATTTTTGAAGCTTTTAGGCAAGTAAGCGAGGGATACAACAGAGATTATGAAGGGATTGGACTAGGATTAACTCTTGCACAAAAAATTGTCAATTTAATGAAGGGGTACATCTCGGTTGAAAGCGAACCTTCCAAAGGTTCAACATTTACAATTTACTTGCCACTTGTTGAAAAGTATAATCCCAAAATTAATTTATAAAAATTGCTCAATTCTTTTTAGGGAAAAGATTAGCAGATAATTTATTGCCTACTCATCATCATCGTAATTTAAAATCGGCTTAAGCCATCTTCTCATTTCTTCGTAGCTCATTCCTTTTCTTTTATGATAATCCAGCACTTGATCTTTTCCGATCTTTCCAACATTAAAATATTTTGCTTCAGGATGAGCAAAATACAAACCGCTTACCGAGGCTGCCGGATACATCGCCAGGCTTTCAGTCAAAATTATGTTTGCATTTTTTTCAACATCAAGAAGATCGAAAATTATCCACTTCTCAGTATGATCGGGTTGAGCCGGATAACCCGGCGCCGGACGAATTCCCTGGTAACTTTCTTTTATCAAATCTTCATTCGATAATTTTTCATCAACACCATATCCCCAATATTTTTTTCTAATTAATTCGTGTAGATGTTCAGCAAAAGCCTCTGCCAGACGGTCTGCAAGAGCTTTAACCATTATGCTGTTAAAGTCATCATGGTCCGCTTCAAATTTTTTTATCACTGGTTCTATTCCAATACCGGTAGTAACAGCGAATGCGCCAATATAATCTTCTTTGCCGCTTTCTTTAGGCGCTATAAAATCTGCAAGCGCAAGGTTCGGCAGCCCATCTGATTTTTGTGTCTGCGATCTTAATGAATGAAGAACTCTTTTAACTCCTTTACGTTCTTCGTCGGTATAAATTTCTATATCATCGCCAACAGCATTAGCCGGGAATAATCCGAACACGCCATTTGCTGTGAGAAGTTTTCCCTTGATGATATTATCTAAAAGCTCATTAGCATCTTCGTAAAGCTTTTGAGCCGCACTTCCGTACTTTTTACTTTCGAAGATCGCAGGAAATTTGCCTTTCAATTCCCATGTTAAAAAGAACGGCGTCCAATCGATATAATCGCGGAGAGTTGCCAGCGGATATTCTTTTAAAACTGTAACGCCAAGCTTTTCAGGTTTTTTAATTGAAGATTTATTCCAATCATATTTTAATTTGTTTTCTCGAGCTTTTCCAATTGAAATAAAATTTTTAGCTTCTCTCTTTTTCAGATGGTCTTCTCTGATTCTTTTATATTCAATCTTAATTGTTTCTTCAAATTTTTCTTTTTCGATTTTATTTTCATTTAAAAGTCCGCTTACAATTGGTACGCTTCTCGAAGCATCAAGTACATGAACAACGGTATTGCTGTATCCCGGCGCTATCTTAACAGCAGTGTGAACTCTTGATGTAGTTGCGCCGCCAATCAATAGTGGAATTTTAAAACCTTGCCTTTCCATTTCTTTTGCAACATGAACCATTTCATCAAGAGATGGAGTAATCAATCCGCTAACGCCGATTATATCAACTTTCTCTTCAATTGCTTTTTGAAGAATTTTTTCTGAACTAACCATTACACCAAGATCGATAACTTTGTAATTGTTACATCCAAGAACTACGCCGACAATATTTTTTCCAATATCGTGTACATCGCCTTTTACAGTTGCTAATAAAATTTTCCCGGCTTCACGCAAATTATTAGAAGCAATTTTTTCTTCTTCAATAAATGGAATTAAATGAGCAACGGATTTCTTCATTACTCTTGCGCTTTTTACAACTTGAGGAAGAAACATTTTCCCGGCGCCAAACAAATCACCGACGATATTCATCCCGTCCATTAACGGACCTTCAATTACTTCGAGCGGTTTATTGTATTGTCTCCTTGCTTCTTCGGTATCCTCTTCAATGTAATCAACAATTCCTTTTACAAGCGCATGCTTCAATCTTTCCTGGACACTTCCTTTTCTCCATTCATCTTTCTTTTCGTCTCCGCTAACTGCTGATTTATCTTTTTGCTTAACTGTTTCGGCAAATTCTACTAATCTTTCTGTCGCATCTTTTCTTCTATTGAAAATAACATCTTCGACAAGCGTTAGTAAATCTTTTGGAATTTCTTCATACACTTCAAGCTGGCCGGCATTGACAATCCCCATGTCCATTCCGGCTTTGATCGCATGATATAGAAATGATGAATGCATGGCTTCCCGGACTAGATTGTTTCCGCGGAACGAAAATGAAAGATTACTAACTCCGCCGCTTACTTTTGCATGAGGAAGATTTTGCTTTATCCATTTTGCCGCGTCAATATAATCAATCGCAAAATTATTGTGATCTTCAATCCCGGTAGCAACCGTTAAAATATTCGGATCGAAAATTATATCCTGCGGAGGAAAGCCAACTTCTTCAGTTAAAATTTTATAAGCTCTTTTACAAATATCTGTTCTTCTTTGAAGAGAATCTGCTTGTCCGGCCTCATCGAACGCCATTATAATTGCTGCTGCGCCATATTGAAGAATCTTTTTCGCACGTTCTTTAAAAACTTCTTCACCTTCCTTCAAGCTGATAGAATTTACAATACTTTTACCTTGAAGACATTTCAATCCTGATTCAATAACCGACCACTTTGATGAATCAATCATAATCGGAAGCTTTGCAATATCTGGTTCAGCTGAAAGAAGATTTAGAAATTTTGTCATCGCAGCTTCTGAATCCAAAAGCCCTTCATCCATATTTACATCGAGTATCTGAGCGCCGCCTTCAACCTGATCTCTTGCAACAGAAAGAGCTTCTTCATAATTACCGGCAAGAATTAATTTTTCAAATTTTTTGGAACCGGTAATATTTGTCCGCTCGCCGATGTTTACAAAATTTGTTTCGGGACGAATAACCAACGGTTCGAGCCCGCTTAATCTCAAATATGGTTCAACAACCGGAATTTCCCTCGGCTTAAACTTTGAAGAAATTTCCGAAATCATTTTAATATGATCCGGAGTTGTTCCGCAGCAGCCGCCGACAATATTATAAAATCCGCTTTCGGCAAACTCACTTAAAATTGATGACATGTATTCGGCGGTTTCATCATATTCACCCATTTCATTTGGCAAGCCAGCGTTTGGATAAAGGCTAACAAAACATGTTGCAATATTGGAAAGCTCTTCGATGAAAGAACGCATTTGCTTTGCGCCGAGCGCACAATTCAATCCAACGCTTAATAAATTTTTTGTGTGTGAAATGGAAATCCAAAATGCTTCAGTAGTTTGCCCGGATAAAGTTCTTCCACTAAGATCAGTTATTGTTCCGGAAATCATTATTGGAATTTGCTTGTTTGTTTTTTCGCAATAATCTTGAACGGCAAAGATGGCAGCTTTAGCATTAAGCGTATCAAAAATAGTTTCGATCAATAATAAATCAACGCCGCCTTCAATCAATCCGCTTGCTTGTTCTTTATATGCTTCAACAAGCAGGTCAAAAGATATTGCGCGGTAACCGGGATCGTTAACATCAGGAGATAATGATGCGGTTTTGTTTGTCGGTCCCAAAGAGCCTGCAACAAATCTTGGCTTCTTAGGATTTTTCTTTGTGAATTCATCGACAGCTTCGCGGGCAAGTTTAGCAGCAGCTAAATTTAAATCATATACAATTGATTCTAGTTTATAATCGGCTTGCGAAATTGCTGTGCCTGAGAATGTGTTCGTTTCAATTATATCTGCGCCTGCTTCTAAATATGCGCGATGGATATTTTTTATAATTTCCGGTTGAGTGAGGCAAAGTAAATCGTTGTTGCCTTTAAGATCATGGTTATGATCTTTAAATCTTTGTCCGCGGAAATCATCTTCGGTTAATTTATGGCGCTGAATCATCGTGCCCATTGCGCCGTCAAGAATTAAAATTCTTTCCTTAAGTATTTTTTTTAGCTGATCGAATTTGCTATCCATCTTATTTTACAATTTTAATTATTCATTCTTTCACTTGAGCTTACACTTAAACTTAAACTATTGAACTAGTGTAAGTTCAAGGTTTAAGTCTTAGTGCTAAAGATTGCCAATTCGTTTCCTTTGTAAAGGAATACAAATATAATTAAATTGAGTTCCAGTAAAAAGATAAACTAATAAACATCAAGGATAGTCATGATCATCATTACAGGCGGTTCCGGCTTTATCGGAAGCGCAATTGCTTGGCGGCTAAATACCCAAGGAAATAATGATTTAATAATTGTTGATGAATTGGGTTGCGATGAAAAATGGAAAAATCTTGTCGGATTAAATTTTCGAGATTTTATTAATAAAGATGATTTTATAAATAAAATTGATTCCGGTTTTGATTTTAAAATTGAAGCCATAATTCACATGGGTGCAAATTCTTCAACAACGGAAAAAGACGCCGATCAACTTCTTCGCAACAATTACGAATACACAAAAAAGCTTGCAGTGTTTTGTTTAGAAAAAAATATCAGATTTATTTATGCATCTTCGGCAGCAACTTATGGCGATGGTTCGCTTGGTTTTAATGATGATGAAAAAGTTTGCCAATCATTAAAGCCGCTTAACATGTACGGATATTCAAAAAATTTATTTGATACATGGGCAGTCAAGCAGGGAATTGTTAATAAAATTGTCGGAGTAAAATATTTTAATGTTTTCGGTCCGAACGAATATCATAAAGGCGATATGCGAAGTGTTGTTCATAAAGCATTTGAACAAATTATGAATACAGGAAAAGTAAAGCTCTTCAAATCAAAAAATCCGAATTACAAAGACGGCGAACAAATACGCGATTTCATCTATGTTAAAGATGCTGTGGATATGACTTTGTTCTTCCTTGACAAAAATGATAGGAACGGAATTTATAATATCGGTTCTGGCAAAGCGAGAACTTGGAATGACTTGGTTACGGCTTTATTCAATGCGCTTGGCAAGCCGATCAACATTGAATATATTGATCTTCCCGAACATCTTGTTGAAAAGTATCAATACTTTACCGAAGCGAATTTGGGAAAAATAAAAACAGCCGGTTACTCAAATCCAATTACTTCTTTGGAAGATGGCGTAACCGACTATGTTAAAAATTTTCTATTGAAGGAAAAATATTTGGGATTGTAAAAAAGAAAAAGAGAATTTTTTTTCTTTATGATTTTATTCAATTATAAGGAACATCTCCGTCATCTTCGAATAAGTCATCTTCTTCATCTTCATCGAAATCAAAATCTTCCTCGTAAAAATCTTCATCTTCTGAAGGTTCTTCGTCAATTTCTTCTTCATCTTTAAATTCATCCTCTTCTTCTTCTTCGTCATTATAATAATCATCTTCATCATCGAAATCATCGCCTTCCTCGTCGTTATCTTCTTCGTCATCTCTCTCCTGCTTTTTTTTACGCCCTAAGTTACGAGGGACAAAATATTCTTCTTTACTATCGCCATGCAATTCAGAATTTGCTTGATCGCCAGAAAAATTATTTAACAGTCTGTTTGTTTCATCTCCCCATTCGTCAGCTTGTTCGGCAGACATATATAATTCGCTTTCCATTACAGTAAGTCTCCTATTACCAAATTAATATTTTCATAAAAAAAGAAATTAAGTACAATAATATTTCTAAATTTTTTTAAAGAGCAAAATTAATTTATAATTATATTTAAATTTAACAAAAACAAATTCCTATCACATAGTAAAACTTAAAATAGGTTTATAATAGTGTCAATACATTTGTTAATCATTATCGAAAAAAAATTATGAAACTTGCTACCTTGTGTTATTTAATAGACAAAAAAGAAAATAAAACTTTAATGATACACCGGGTAAAAAAGGAGAACGATTACCACGAAGGTAAATGGAACGGACTTGGCGGAAAATTTGAGCTGGGGGAAAGTCCCGAAGATTGCGCAATTAGAGAAGTGAAAGAGGAATCCGGTTTTACAATGATTGAACCGAGAATGCACGGCTTTATTACTTTCCCAAAATTTGACGGTGTTGATGATTGGTATGTATTTATTTTTACGTCGCATAATTTTACAGGGAAAATAATTGATTCGAATGAAGGAAACTTAGAATGGATTCCGAATGATAAAGTAACCGAACTTAATCTTTGGGAAGGAGATAAAATTTTTATCGAGTGGCTTTATCAAGACAAGTTTTTCTCCGCAAAGTTTAATTATGAAAATGGAAAATATGTAGACCATCAAGTCAATTTCTATTAAAAAATGATTTCAATTATAGTTCTCGCAATTGTTTTTGTTTTAATCGCTGTAAGGCAGATCGGCAAGTTTAGATTAGGCATCTGGCAAATTATGCTCAGCGGCGCTGCTGCTGTTTTGGTAACAGGACAAATTTCTATTTCGAATGTGCTGAACTCAATTAACATTGATGTTATATTATTTTTATTCGGAATGTTTGTCGTTGGTCGCGCATTGGAAGAAAGCGGATACCTTTCCCACCTGGCTTATTTATTTTTCCGGAAAGCTAAAACTCTCGACGCATTAATATTATTCATTTTATTCGGCGCAGGAATTCTTTCCGCTTTTTTAATGAACGATACTCTGGCAATAATTGGAACGCCGGTTATTCTTTTGCTTGCGGAGAAACATAAAATATCCGCGAAAGTTTTACTTCTTACTTTAGCTTTTGCCATTACAACCGGCAGTGTTATGAGCCCGATCGGTAATCCTCAAAACCTGCTTATAGCAATACACGGAAATGTAAGCAACTCTTTTGTTTCATTCTTTGAATTCCTTGCAATACCTACTTTGATAAATTTAGTTCTCGCTTTCTTCATTATAAAAATATTTTTCCGTGAACATTTTCATGATGAAGATTTAAATCATTCTTCCGAGCCGATACTTGATTTTAAGCTTGCAAAAATTTCTCAAATATCTTTGATGATTCTTATTCTACTAATCATTGTTAAGATTGCAATGGTATATTTAGGAAAGGAAGAACAGCTAAAACTTACTTACATCGCTTTAATATCTGCCTTGCCAATAATTCTTTTTAGTAAAAGAAGAATTGAAATAATAAAAAAGATTGATTGGCACACGCTAATATTTTTTGCTGCAATGTTTGTGTTAATGCAAAGCGTTTGGGGTAGCGGATACTTTCAAAAATTAATCAGCAGCATGGATGTAAACATTACAACTGTGTTTATGATTTTAATAATTAGTGTTTTGCTAAGTCAATTAATATCAAACGTTCCTCTTGTCGCATTATATTTACCTCTTCTTCTTCATTTAGGAGTTTCAACAAAAGGAATGATGGCGCTTGCCGCCGGCAGCACTATTGCAGGTAATCTTTTTATACTTGGCGCTGCAAGCAACATTATCATTATTCAAAATGCGGAAAAAAGAAAAGGAGAGACTTTAACATTCCTTGAATTTGCTAAGGTTGGAATTCCTCTTACAGTTCTGAATGCTGCAGTATATTATTTTTATCTTAAGATTTTGTAAAAGAAATTTATATGTTAAATAAGTAAAATTTTTTTTCAATATTTACTTTTAACTGAAGTTACACAAAAACTATTTCACCCTTTCAGGGTTCTTTATTTTTAATTGTTTTCTTTTTACCGGGACGCTGTCCCGGTCTGATATATTTAACGCTTTCAGCGTTTTTTATTGGTAATTCCCCGAGGAGATAGATATAATAGCCGCGGGCAGTGCCATGGTAATAAAACAATAATATAGTCGAGCCCTGAAAAGTGTTCTTATGTTATGCATTTGGTATTATGGAACCCTTTCAGGGTTCGATTTTGTCTTGTAAAATTATTGCCAGGGGCGGTGCCCTTGGCTTAAGTATTTGTTCCTTTCAGGAACTTTGATGAGCATAAAGACACTGAAAGAGTCTGATATTCAAGACCGGGACAACGTCCCGATATACAATATTTTAACCTTTCATTAACTGAAAGGGTGTAATAAGCCTTTGCCTAACATGAGCTTCAAATTCAATTTAGAGTGATATTATCTTAACTTTTTGTCAGATGAATTCGGTTTATATCGAACTTACTTCGGTTTCAGGTGAACTAATAGTGATTTAAGTTGAACTTATTTCAATTTTAAGCGAACTAAGTTCGGTTTAAGCCAAATACGGTTCGGTTCAGATCGAAGTATGTTCAATTTAAATTAAAAAAACCCGAATTTTTATTGAAATCGAGTTTCTATGAAAAATATATTAAGTGAATTTATGCCGTTGGAGTATCAGTTGAACCGCCGCTATTACCGCTGCCGCCCTGACCCTTGAACCGTTTACCAAGCTTTTCTGCTGCATCCTTTGCACCCGGAACGCCTTCAGCTTCTGCTTGTTTAATAATTTTATAAACCGAACGTGAAGATTTAAAAGTTTCAGCCCCGCAAAGCGTTTTGGTATCTTCAATTCCAGTCATTATTGGTTTAAGAAGAGTAAAAAATTCACTTAGTACTGTGTACGCCTCCAAATCAATTCTAAATTCCGGAACATTAACCGACGCAGGAACGAATTTAGGTTCTGTTTCTGCATAATTAAGAGCATCTATCGCAAATGGAAGGCTGCCTTCAGCCATTTTAGATAGAGCTTTACGCTGTTCCTTAGTTAGATTAATAAGAACCGGTGATAGATTTGTTATTAATGCATTAATAGCATCCTTAACAGAAGTTTGTACTGCAGTGGCAAACACGATTGAAATACGATTTTCCATGATCTAAGTCCTCCATTTAATTAAGAAATAAATGATTTTGAAATTAATATATTGAATAATTTATTAGAACAAAAAAATTTTAAAACTTCTTACTTAGCTGCACGAATAAAATAGTTCTTTTCTTTTTGAGTGTTTAGTAGGTTTCCCTAAACTTTGGTTTAAACATAAATTTAAACAGATTAAAATGCAAGGGGTTAGGTAAAAAATATTTTTTTATATTTCTAAGAACACTTAGTTTTAGTTAAAATTAAGCATATTTTAATGCTTAACAAACAACAATCGGTAACAATTACGTTTAACGGTAATATTTTCCGGTTATTTTTACCAATTTCTTAGGTGATTTTTATAACTATATTGTATTATTATGGATTAGCTGTTATATTTTGTTGGCATATTTTTTACAATTAGATTTCTCGCATTTAAATATCTTTTGTTCTTACTCATAATTTTAGTCACGAAACATAAATCGTAGTAATTTTAATCTTGCTCGTAATCTTACCCGGATTAATATAGAGTAAGAATAGGAGAAAGATTAAGAACAGGAGATTATGAGTAAGAGTAAGAAATTTATTCTTATATCTTATGGTAAGTTAAACTAACAACAACAAACTTAGGAGATCTATTATGGGTCAACAACAACTTCTTTTAATCGTTCTCGGCGTAATCATCGTCGGTATTGCTATAGTAGTGGGAATTAATTTGTTTAATGCTAATTCTGTTGCTTCTAATAGAGATGCTGTCATTTCTGATCTAAATAATATTGGAGCAATGGCACATCAATATTTTATGAGACCAACATCTATGGGCGGCGGCGGAAATTCATTCACAAGTTTTGCAATACCAACTGGTTATACACCAACACCAAATGGAACATATACTATTACAACCCCAGGAGATGCAAATTCTATAAAATTTCAGGGGGTTGGAACAGCGCTTGTTACCGGGTCTACTCATGTTACAGTAGATCTAACAGTTTACGCTCCAAATGCAGGGGCAACAGATAGTGTTGTAGTTGTTCATTAAGATAAATCTATAATGTTATTTCATTAGGCTGATAAAAACGTTATATTTTATCAGCCTATTGTTTTAAAAGAATGTTAGGTATTGGGTTGTGTAACCTTCTAGGTTTGCACATTGTACACGGCGGGTAACCTTGAAGGTTGCTCAGTTCTTTGAAATAATGAAATGCAATCTCCGCATGTCGGGATTGAAGGCTTAAAGAAAAAATCTCCAGTTAAACACTGCATCTATCTTTATTTGAAAAGTTCAGAATGAGAGCCTGTTCTTTCTAAGAATAAAGCCTCTTTTGTACGCTTGTAAATAAGAATCCAGTCCGGTTCAATGTGGCAGTCATGAAAATGTTTCCAAACGCCAGCCAATTTATGATCTTTATATTTTAGTTCAAGGATTTCATTGTTCAATAGTTTTTCGATTACTATTTCTAGTAGAGCAATATTTTTCCCCTGGCTTTGAGTTTTTTTAAAGTCTCTTTTGAACTGGGAAGAATAAATCAACCTCAACTATTAAGTTCCTTGAAAAGTTGTTTGGTGTCGGAGACTTCATGCAGCTCTTCACCTTTTTCGGATTTACGAAGGGTGTCTTTAGTTAAATCATTTGGAATTCTTACTTCAAAAGGAATTCCTTTATTTAATGAAACCTGAGTAAGAAAAATAGAAATAGCTTCGGACATAGAAATGTTTAGCTTGTTAAGAATTCTCTGTGCCTTGTTTTTTACATCCGGATCAATTCTCGCTTGTATAATGGCTGACTTATTCATATTAAACCTATATTATTGTAATTACGATTGCAGTACAATTATATAATTTATTTTAGTAACTATCAATCGGGTTTTGTGCAACCTTCAAGGTTTGCACATTGCAAACTGCGGGTAACCTTGAAGGTTGCTCAGTTCTTTGAAATAATGAAATGCAATCTCCGCATGTCGGGATTGAAGGCTTTGTGTATAATAGAAATGTTTAGCCGATTAGAATCTATTCCAATCCGTCTCTATTGCAAAAGTATTTGGAAAAATGTAGCTTTATATATAAGATATCAAGAGGTATAATAATATGAATAGAGAAGTATTAATTGATGATACCTTAAATAAACTCAGACAATTACCCGAGGTAAAGATTAAGGAAGTAAATGATTTTGCAGAGTTCCTATTAAGTAAAATTGATGATAAAATTGTCTTAGAAGGAATTCAGAAATTGATTTCCGATTCAAAATCATTTGATTTTCTCAAAGATGAAGAAGACCTTTATACTGTTAATGATTTAAAAGAAAAGTATAAATGAATAAAGGCGATATTGTTCTGATTCCATTTCCATTTACCGATCTATCCGGAAATAAGAATAGACCTGCCGTAATCTTGTTTGATTCGAAAGATGATGTAACAGTTTGTTTTATAACTACCCGTTTAAAATGGCAATCTGAGTATGATGTATCTGTTCAGCCATCAATTGCAAATGGATTAAAAAAAACATCATTGATTAGGTTAAACAAGCTTGCCACAATTGATAAAGACTTAATAATTGGAAGGCTCGGAGTATTAGAAGAACCTTATGTTTTGTTGATGAACAAAAATTTACTGCGAATGTTAAAATTGGGGTGATAAATTTCTTCTGCCTCTTTCAAGTCATACTTCATATATAACTCATTACAGTCTGTAACCTTCAAGGTTTGCACATTGCAAACGGCGGGTAACCTTGAAGGCTGCCCTAGAAGTATAGAGTTTGATAAAACAGTTCTTTGAAATTATGAAATGCAATCTGTTAATTGCAGAGATTTTAACTTAGGCTGCAAGAAAGATTGGGGTTATTTAAGATTATGCAGATTTTCTCTTAATCTTTTTAGTATGTTTGGCAGGGATACCTGTAAGCATTCCTTCGGCGCTTATATCCTCATCAATATCTGACCAGTGTACCCCAATGCCATCGCCTATAATAATGTAATTTTCTCTTTGTTTCTTAGTTGCTTCAGATAAACGCCAGGACCATGCTAAAGGAACGCTAATGGTGCGGCCATCGTCTAGTTGGGCATCAATCGTATCTTCGCTTATGATAATTTTTTTTATAGTCGGCATTAAGAGTTATAATATATTACTAATAATTTTACGAAATTTATGTACTAATATTAAAGCTAAAGATTACATTGCATCAAGAGTTTGTGGGCAAAAGTTCTTTTCACATAATGATGCCTATGGCAGAAATAATGAAACGAATTCCACAAGCCGGGATTGAGGTTATGAAAGAATTAGATTGTAACATAGAATAAAAAATTACGTACCGGCATAATTAAAAGGAGCTATTAATTCTCTTTTAAGTTTATTGCTTAGATTTTTATTAAATTATCTCAAAGAATAAATACGTTGTACAATTAGATGAGAAGAATTTGTTTCATTAGAAATTTTATTAGTAGAAATTAACCCTACCGACGGATAATGGGATTACGACAAAAAAGTTTAAATGATAAAAAATATTAAGCCAAATACACATAGGTATGATAGACACTCTCAAAAATTATGATGAATAAGCTGCAAATATTAAACGACTTGAAACATCATTTGCAAAAAAATTTCAAGGGTACTATTAAAGATGTTATACTATTTGGTTCACAGGCAACAGGAAACATAAAAATGGATTCGGATTTTGATATTCTTATTGTATTAGAAGAAGATTATACGGGCAGGGATGAAAATACAATTCTAGATTTATGTTTTGATATTGATTTAAAATATAATATTGTTATCGATGCGCATTTGATTTCCTCTTCTGAAATCAAATCATTGCGAGGGAAACAACCTATTTATTATAATGCTTTAAATAACGGAGTTTATGCTTGACATTGAGCGATAAAGACCGATCTGCTTTAATTAAATATAGAATAGAACAGGCAGATGAAACAATTGCGGATGTAGAATTACTTATAGAAAATAATCGTTTTCGTTCAGCCATAAACAGAATTTATTATGGAATGTTTTATTCGTTATTAGCTCTTGCATTAGAATATAAATTTGAATCGTCAAAACACGCACAAATTATTGGATGGTTCAATAAAAATTTTGTTCACGAAAACAAGTCTGATGAAATGAAAGAATTTATAGATGAGATTAAGAAGTTTCTAAATAATTCTTGAAATGTTTTTATGGTTGAATTTAAACCTGCCCGCCCGCTTCGCCGAATCGAGCCTGCAGAAACGTAAACTTGATTTATACTAAATAGTATCATATTTTAGTATTAGAATGAATGCAAAAAACAGGAAAACTTTTACAGCAATTTTTCAAGAGCCTGTTCGTTCCGATCTTAATTGGAAGGAAATAGAAAACCTATTCAAGGCTCTTGGCGCTGAAGTTACTGAAGGCAGCGGTTCGAGGCTAAGAGTAGCATTAAATGGTGTACGTGCTGTTTTCCATCGCCCGCATCCTCAAAAAGTAACTGATAAGGGCGCCCTAAAATCTGTAAGAAGATTTTTAATAACAGCTGGAGTAAAATAATGACTTATAAAGGATATTCTGCGTATATAGAATTTGACGAAGAAGCCGGAGTTTTTCACGGCGAGGTGGTAGATACTAAAGATATTATCACCTTTCAGGGTACTTCGGTAACCGAGCTTAGAAAAGCTTTCAAAGATTCCATTGACGATTACCTTGCGTTCTGCAAAGAACGGGGAGAAGAGCCGGACAAACCGTTTTCAGGCAAGTTCGTTCTACGTATTCCTAAAGAGCTGCACAGAAAAATTTATATCAAAGCAATTAAAAATGGGCAAAGTATAAATAATTTTATTACGCAGCAACTTGATAATATCGGTGAATGACCTTGAGTATGAATGTATTTATTGGTTGCCTGATTTAGTAATATTAAGTGGAAAATTGCCCGGAAGAGCCGATAGAATGATACGAACATGGGCTAAATTACATAAAGAAGAATTAGTTGAAAACTGGAATAGAGTTCACAAAGATATGCCTATTAAAAAAAATTAAGCCCTTAGATTAGGAGTATTAAATATGGATTATTTAATAAAAGTAAAAGCAGCCAAGTATTTAGGAGATTATAAAATATATTGTTTGTTTAGTAATGGTGAAGAAAAAGTGGTTAATCTGAAGGATGAATTGAACGGAGAAATGTTTGAACCATTGAAAGACAAAATTGAGATCGTTAAGAGTTGGATAGATAAAGGCGATCATGATTTAGGGACTGCCCAAATAACTTTTATGCATATTCCTAATTTTCGCGACACAATTGCATTTCATTGTCAGCAATAGAATTGACAAATGAAAACATTAAATCAGCACTTAGTACAGCAAAAGAGTTTCGAGAATTTGTATTAACTAAAATGAATTTATCAGTCGATCGAGATAATATATCTTAAAATATTTTTATGGTAGAATTTAAGTTTACGGCAGAGAAGTTAAATGGTCAGTTGATCAACGGAACGCTATCCGCAAAATCAACAACCGAAGGCAGAAAGAGGATACATAGCCTTGCCGAAAAGAATCAACTAAAATTAAGAAACATAGAAAAAAAATCTTCTTATCTTTATAAAGTTAGACGCGGAAGAGAGAAGCCAATTAAGGGCGAACAAAAAGCTTATTCAAAGAAAGAAGTAGAAATAGCGCTTAACAGGCTTGGCTATGAAGTACTGTCAGTTAATAAAAAATTATTTGAACTTCAATTTAATCCGCCTACAGCTGAGATTGTTACATTTGTAAAAATAAGTGCAGAATTACTTGATCAAAAATTACCGTACAGCGAAATACTTACTTTATTAATAAACGACACTCAAAACAAAACTCTTAAGGAAACACTAAAAGATATTAACAACGAACTGAAAAAAGGCGCCGACAGCGAAACAACATTCTTAAAATATCAATCGGTGTTTGGTAAGTTTACCGCATACATGTTGGGCTTAGCGTCCAAAAGCGGAAACATGACAGAAATTTATAAAGCAACAGCAAAGTTTTTGGAGAGGCAGCAGGAATTCAAAAAGAGTTTACGGAGTGCGTTAATAACTCCCTTAGTTACACTTTTTGTATTGTTTATTGCAGTGCTATTTTATGTCGGTTATATTTTTCCTGAAACCGCAAAGCTATTTGTCAGGTTTAATATTCCACTTCCTCCAATGACTGCTTTTACTTTAAAGATGAGTGATTTTTTAATGGATAACATAGTACTTGTTTCTATTTTAGCTATTCTCCCGCCAATTTTATTTTGGAGATTTTCGAAAACAAAAAAAGGCGGATACTTAGTTGATAAATATCTTCTTAGGATTCCCATGATCGGCTCACTCATTCACAAAACGGTAATTGAAGTATATTGCCGGGTATTCTACACACTTTATAGCGGTTCTGCGGAAAGTATTGAACCTATCAGAATTGCATCAGAAGCAGCCGGTAATAGATATTTTGAAGAGAGAATTAAAAGTGTAGCAATACCGTTGATGGTTAAAAAAGGAACCGGAATTACAGATGCATTTGAAGCAAGCGGAGTATTTACTGAAACTGCTCTATCACGACTTCATTCCGGTGAAGAGACTGGAACAATAAAAAATACATCGCTCCAAATTGCAAATTATTATGAAAGCGAAACTGTTTACAGACTTAAAAACTTAATTGAACTTATTCAAATTGTAATAGCCATGATAATCATGGTAATTATGATTCTCCTTACATTAGTTTCTGCTGAAACTGCAACGATACATCCTAAAGCTCCAGGTGTAACTGGAAGTATAATAACTGAACAACAATATTACGATAGACATGCATGATTGATACTAATCTTGAAATGACTGATAAAATCGGTTATCTGCTTTTTAAGAAAGGGATAATTGATGCTGCTATGCTTGAAAAAGCATTAACAGCAAAGTCAAATGATAAAAGCAAGATAAAACGAAATCTCGCACAAATATTAGTGCAGGATTTTCATTATGATCACGATACTATCTTTCGTGAAGTAGCAATACTTTATGCATTTAGAGAATTAGATATTCACACCGATGAAATGCCCCCGGAAAAATTAAGTGCAATCAAACAATTAATAAACGCAGCCGGTGATCAAATAAAAAATCAAATGCTCGAACATAAAATTATTCCTTTTATGTTTGACTCAAGAATAAAAGATAAATTAATTTTAGCAGCAATAGATCCTACTGACAGGAATATTCCCAAAATTGCCTTTGGCTTAAATGCTAAAAAGTACGAAGTAATTTACATCCGGAAAAAAGATTATGATAAACTAATCCAGACAATCCTTCCGCCGGAAAATGTCTATTTAAAAGCGATGGAGGAGGCCGGCACTGAGCTAGAAATTGAAAAGCAAGATGAAAATGCATTAGACGAAGAAGCGCTGGATGCGGAAATCAATAAAAGCGCTCTTATAAATTTAGTTGAAGGTGCATTGGTTGAGGGTGTTCGGCGCGGCGCAAGCGATGTTCATTTCATCCCGATGTCTGGCAATAAAACAAATATATTGTTTAGGATTGATGGCAATCTTCAGTTATGGCATGTTCAGGAAAATACTTTACCGGAAGCTGTTATCGCTGTTGTTAAAGATCGATCCAAGGGAATGGATAGATTTGAAAGAGAAAGAGCGCAGGATGGATTTATTCAAAGAGAAATCGATAGTCACATAATCCGGTTCAGAGTTTCTGTGCTTCCAATGGTTGGTACTGAATTGAAAAATAAATTTGAATCGGTTGTAATTAGAATTCTTGATGATAGAAAAGTAATAAAAGATCTTGATAAACTAGGTTTGGCAGGTTATGCAAAGGATGCTTTCCAAAAAGCTATTAGCCAGCCGCAGGGTATGGTTATTTTAACCGGACCAACTGGAAGCGGTAAAAGTACAACTCTAGTTGCGGCACTATATCAAGTTATCGATCCTACAGTAAATGTTCTTACTGTAGAAGACCCGGTTGAATATGTTATAGAAGGCGCTCGTCAATTGAAGATCGGATATAAAATGAATTTTGAACAGGCAATCCGGTCAATATTAAGACATGATCCTGATATCGTTTTAGTTGGTGAGATGAGAGATAAAGAAACAGCGGAAATAGCAATCAAACTTGCAAATACCGGGCACCTAACCTTCTCTACGCTTCACACCAATGATGCGCCAAGCGCTGTTGCCCGTCTTTATAAAATGGGCATCGAACCATTTTTAATTGCATATGCTATAAATATAATTGTTGCTCAGAGACTTATTAGAAGATTGTGTCCTGACTGTAAAAGGAGAGTAGTAAATTTTGATGAAGCCTTAATGAGTGCAGCAAAACTAAATATAGCCGAGTGGAGAAACTATAAAATATTTGAGCCCAAAGGCTGCGATAAATGTAATGGAACCGGTTATAAAGGCCGAATTGCAATACACGAATCGCTTTATTTTACAAAAGAAATTAGACAAACAATTGTTCGTTCCGGCGTTGAGGTAGATGAAGAAAAGATTCGAATTCAGGCAAAGAAAGATGGAAGCTTAAATTTACGTGAAGCCGGATTAGAAAAAGTAAAGCTTGGTTTGAGTTCAATTGAAGAAGTTCTTGCATCAACATCGGAAGAGTAAAAAAATGAAATTTTTGAATTATAGAGTAGCGGGTAAGAATTTATTTTTGGATTTCAATTTTAACAAATCCACATTCCATTACTCCGAATTAAAATATTGGTTGTCTTTAATGAAATAAGATTTTAACTTTTAATTAATTGAAAGTAACTTTGTGCCTTTTACCGAAGCAAAAAAAATATTAAATGATTTTATAAAGAATTTCCCTCTTTATCTAACCGGTTCTGACCGCGTTAAATTTATTTTGGATAATATAGAAAAGATTAAACCCGAGGAAAGGCATAGTCTGCATAGCTCTATAAACAGAATGCTTACCAGCATGATTGAAAGAGATGCATCTGATATAGAAATTGGCGGTTACGGCAACGGCGGATTTATTTGGATGAGGATCTTCGGGAAAAAAGAAAGAATAAAAGAGTTTCCGCAATTTTCACATGACGAAGCGGCGATACTTATTGTTAATTTATTGAACTCTAACCAGCGGAAATATATTTCCGTAACAAAGAATTTGGATTTCAGTTATTCGTTCTTCTATGAGCGGAAAAATGTTGATGTTCGTTTTAGAGCTGATGCTTATTTTGATCTTGATACTCTCACTATGAATATGAGAGCTATCAATGCAGCGATTAGATCATTTGAAAGCTACGGCTTCCATCCTAACGTTGCTAAAACTTTAAGCCATACTTATATTAAGTTCGGATTAACTTTAATAACCGGAATAACAGGCTCTGGAAAATCTTCAACACTTGATGCAATAATAGATGCACATAACAAAGTTGATCCGGCACATATTGTTATTATTGCTTCGCCGCTTGAATATGTTCATAAATCTAACATCTCTCTTCTTAAGCATAGGGAAGTTGGAAGAGATGTATTAACTTTTAAAGACGGTGTTATTCAATCATTAAGACAGGACCCGGACATCATTGTTATTGGTGAAATGAGAGATCCGGATACAATTATGGCGGCGCTGGAAGTGACAGATACCGGGCATAAAGTATTTTCAACATTACATACATCTTCAGCAGTTGAATCTATCGACAGAATAATTGCAGAGATTCATCCTAATGAACAAGAGCGAGTTCGCAATAGGCTTGCCGATGTGCTGGTTGCTGTTATTTCCCAAAAATTGGTTCCGAGCCTGGATGGCAAACGCGTTCTTGCAAAAGAAATTCTTATTGTTACGCCAAGCGTAAAGGCAGCAATTAAGAATAATAACACAAGTGAAATTTATATGATGATAAACCAGGGATCGCAGCAAGGGATGATTACTATGGAACAAGATTTAAAGAGATTATACTTAGAGAAAAAGATTTCTTTGGAAAATGCTATTGCTTATGCAAATAATAAAACAAGAATTCAGCAAATACTTGCGGCAATTTAAATGAAAAACATTGTATGCACATATTGTGAAGGTAATGACACAAAGATAGCCGTTGTAACAAAGGAAAAGAATAAGATAAAAATCCACAGAGCGGCAACTTTTGATGTTGTTCATCCTGCTATTGAATTGGAAGATTCAATTGCAGGCTTAAAGATTGAAGGAGATGATTTGTCTTTGGAGGGACCTGCAGGTTCCCAATCTCCTGCTGAAAAAAATCTGGCTGTCTCCAGCATCGGTATGATTAGCAGTACCTTGAGAGATTTCAATCTTAAAAATAGTTTGTTTATTCCTATAGTTACAGAACCGTCAATCTATTATCATTTAGTTGAAAGTGCAAAGCTTAGTAAATCATCAAGGGTAACACAGGAAATTATAGAGGACATCCATGAATCTAAGAATGTAACTATTGACAAAGAAAATCTTGGATATATTGAACTTGCCGATAAATCGCTTCTTTCTGTTTTTCTGAGCGGAGAAGTTGCTAGTATAAAGATAATAAATTCTTTAGCTCGTTTTAACGGTAGAAGATATTATAAGATACCCACAGTAAAAAGCGCTGAGCTTTCACTTGCTTATTATATAGCTAAGAGAAAAAAATTCTTTCCCGATGATCAATCGTTGATTGTTTATATTGGTAAAGAGTATAGTAAATTAATTTTCTTGCATGGAAGAAAATTAAAACATATCGGGACAACATTAGATATAGGTACGCTAAACCTTCATACTTATGATGTCTATTTCTCAAAGATTCTTCTTGAAATGGAGAACGGCGGAATCTCATCGCTTGACAATATTATTGTTTGCGGCGAAGATGATTCGGAAAATTTAATCCTTTCATTTTACGGAACTTTTCCCGAAGCTAATGTATCGAGACTGCAATTTGACGAAGTTGATATTTCTTCCATAGATTCCGCTACAAAAGAAAAGCTATCGGCATTTAGTGTTCCTATTGCGGTTGCTCAGGAATATTTTGATGAGCTAGAAGAAACTTATTCCGGAATAAATCTTTTACCAAGATATGTAAAAGAAGATCAGAAATTTTTTCAATTTGCCTGGCATGGTTTTGCAATACTGCCAATATTGTTTTTTGTAACGTTCTTTTTGACTTTAAAAATTCTTATGAACCAAAAAGATATAAAACAACTTGACAATCAAATTGCAGAGCAAACACAATTGCTAAGAGAGAACCAGGAAATTGTAAATAAGATTAATAACCTTCAAGGAAAAATCAGCGGGTTCTCTCAAACCCAGGCAATATTAGATTCGGCTTCGGTTGGTACAGGTATTTGGTCTAATGTTTTAGATGATCTATCTCATTTTATTGGGATGAAAAAAAATCTTTGGATTACGAAATTATCGAAAGACGATACTGGAAATATTCTTCTTGAAGGATACGCTTTAAACAGAAATGTCTTAACGGAATTTGCTTATTCAATTAAATCTGCCGTACTTAAAAGTGTAACTTATGAAGCTCTTCGTGATAAGAATGCATACAAGTTTAATTTGATTTTTAATGTTTCAAGTTTTCAGAAGAGCACGCAATGAATAGAAAAGTAAAAAATACACTCGGACTTGTTGGTTTGTTAATTCTTATCTTAGTGATTGGTGGGGCATATATTTTCATTTACCAACGAGGCACTTTAAAAACAGATCAACAAAAATTAACCACACTTAAAGCAAATCATTATAATACTGGTCAATTAACAATTCAATATAATGGGCTGCTAAAAAAAGCTTCCGTTCTCGATTCGGTTTTAGCGAAAAGGAAATTTAACATTCCTCAAAATCTTTCGTCAATCAGCTTCTTTAATTTCGTAAATAATATAAGCGCAGATTTTTCGGAAAACACCCAAACCGACGTTGATTTTGTTGATCAAAAGCCAGATAAAGAATTTTTCTATTACGAATATAAAATCAACGGCGGCGGAGATTATAATGACCTCTTCCAGCTTATTTATGCTATAGAGCAAAGCAAGGAATTGAAAAAAATTAAAAATGTAACATTGAGCAATTATCTCACTACCAGCAAGGATGGTACGCCAAACTTTCTAGTTAGCTTTACAATTATAGTTGATGTTTATTTCTCAATTAATAATAGATTTTCAACTGCGGAGTTTGTTGAAAATGATTTAACCGCTAAACCAATTTACGATGTATTTTATCCGCTGATTAGAAATCAAATTCCACCTAATATAGATAATTTGCTCGACGTGCAGGGAGCTAAATTGTTAGCACTTATTCCGGAAGGCGCATTCATTGCAGACAGCAAAGGCAATACTTATTTGTTATGGGAAGGACAGCAAGTTTACTTAGGATATTTAACCAAAATTGATTATGATCATAATACCGTTAGCTTTATTTTGAATAAAGGCGGTATAATTGAAAAAGTTGATCTCAGCCTTGAAAAAGAAGGCACTAATAAGAAAAAACATTAGAGAGAAAATAAAATGAAGACTTTATTATTTACATTTGCTTTAACTATTATATTGACGTTTCAAATCTTCTCTCAAGATTATTTGCAGAAAACTTTGCAGACTTATCAAAATCCCGAAGAATTAGTTACACTTTCCTCTACGGTTCCATTTAGCCAGGCAATTGAACTGCTTAGTAAAGTGAGTGAAAAAATAACCGGGAAACCAATTGTTTCAAATGTTGAAATTGATAGTGCAATAGGTATTGAAATCAAAAACATGAATTATTACAAAGCGATGGTTGTTCTTGTTAAAATGGCCGGATTAGTTTATGAAGAAAAACCGGATGTAATTATTATTAAAAAATCTTCTGCATTAACACAGGAAAGAACCAAGGACAACTATGTTCCAGTCAATACTCGTGAGGTAAAAATATCGGCAGTATTTTTTGAAGCGGATGTAAATAAAGAAAGACAGCTTGGAATAAACTGGCAGACGATATTTCAAAATGCATCATCCAGCATTGGCGGTACGTTAAATAGCTTTACTCCAAATCCAACGAGTTCTACAGGCACTACCGGAGGTACAACCGGCGGCACCGGATCAACCGGAGGTACAAATACACAAATAACTCCAGATTTTAATATTAACGCTACTACAAATTATAGTGTTGGCGGGTTCTCCGGGCAAGTTGCTTCAATCTTGAAGTTCTTTGAAAATGAAAATGTAGGAGAAATTATTTCCAGCCCAAACATTACAGTTCTTGACGGAACTGATGCTAGATTGCAGGATGGACAGGATATTTCAATTAAACAGAGAGACTTTTCCGGAAACATTATTGATAATTTTTACTCAATCGGTTCTATCGTTACTGTAACTCCGCATATCATAACCGAAGATGGAATAAATTATATTTTACTTAAAATTCATGTTGAACGAAGTTCGTTTGTTCCTGATCCGACAACTACGATAATTAATAAAACTTCAGCTGATACCAGGGTTACAATGCTTAACGGAGAAGAAACCGTAATCGGCGGAATGTATATCGACCAAACAACAAAAGTAAGAAGAGGCGTCCCTTTCTTAAAAGATCTTCCTTGGTGGTTTTTCGGATTAAGATACATTTTTGGTTACGATGATAATTTAGTTGTAAAAAAAGAATTAGTCATTTTAATAAGAGCTACACTGGAGCCGACGCTTGAGAGCAGATTTTCAAAGCCGCAATCAATTAATCCGCTTAAGGATGAACTTGAACATCAAAGAGAAAAACTTAAATATTATCAGCTTAACCAACAACAAAGCAAAGACAATTAGGAAGCAAATGGAATCAATATTAATTGTTGATGACGACATAAATCTCTGCAAGGCTCTTAAAGAAGAACTTGCCGAAGTAGGTTACAATGCTAACTTTGTGAATAATGGAGACCAAGCATTTGAATTCTTTACGCGTCATTCTGTCGATCTTATTTTATTAGATCTCAAAATGCCTGGTAAAAATGGTTTTGATGTTCTTCGGGAAATGAAAGAAAAAAATATTGATGTTAAAGTTATTGTCTTAACAGCGTATGCCGATGTTAAAAGCGCAATTGATTCTGCTAAACTTGGTGCAACCGATTTTATTAGTAAACCTTATGATTTTGACGAACTGTTAATCACCATTAGAAAAGTACTGCAAAGAGATACTTAAACCATGAAAATAAACTATAGAATTCTTCTAATAAATTTTGTTATTGTTGCTCTTATTCTTGGAAGCTCAGCTATAGCTTTTTATTCGATCATGTATAATGTGCTCTCTTCTCAGCAATCAAAATACCTTCTTAATTCTGCCAACGATTTTATTTATACTTTTCAAAACATGCAGCAAGACGCCGATGATGAATTTCATGTTGTTGCCAGCGGTGGTGTTGACAAAGTTTTTGATAATATTCAATTCAACATAAAGAACCTGGATTTTATCTTTGATACAAAAGATAATTCATCAGATTATATTTTACGCAAAGTTTACAAAGAAACAGTTTCTTTCCCCAGCACTATTCAGACTATTGATGAGTTTAAGAAAAATAATCCTCTTGCAATTATTCAAAGCGCGCAGCTTTCCGACGGGCACACTTATTATTACGGCAGAATAATTTCAAATGATTTTTTAAACACCTTATCAAATAAGATTAATGCCGACGTTGCTTTAGTTTTAAATAATTCGGTTCTTGTAGTTTCCAATGAGTCTATTAATCTTAAATATTTATTTTCTTTAAATGAAGCTTATAAAAAGCTAGCTTCAAAAAATAACTTCGATGTTTTTTCTCAATCTGCCGAATCTTCAGACATACTGGCAACTATTTACAAACCGACAACAGCATTTTATAAAGCTGAAAATTATCGCTTTATAATTTTCACATCATTAAGCGAGGCAGCAGATTTAAGAAATAGTCTTAAATATCTGCTTATAATTATTGGCTCGGTTGGTATAGTCCTGTCATTAATTCTTACTTTAATTTTTACGGACAAGCTCCGAAAACAAATCACTCAACTAAATGATGCAACCAAAATAACAAAGGAAGGAAATTTCCAGAATAAAATTAAAGTGCATAGTACAGATGAGCTTGGAAGCCTTGCTTCAGCGTTTAACATTATGCTCGATGAACTTCAGAAACATGAAAAAGCTAAAAATGAATATTCTGAATTTATCACAATGCTGAACCAGAATCCTACATTAGCTGAAATTTCAAATGCGGCACTTCATAAAATAATTATTACCTGCGGATTTACAATCGGCGCATTATATGTTGTTGAAGATGATAAAGTAAAGCTTACCAGCTCTTATGGAATCGGGAAGGAAATATCTTTCAAGAATAAGCCTGACATTTTTGAGACAGTAATTAAAAATCATGACACAATTGAAATCAATTCAAAAGAAAATTTACCAATTGTATCTACCGGAGTTCTTGAATTAGAAATCAAAAACATTTTGATTTTGCCAATCGTTTATAATAATAAAGTTGTTGCAGTTTTAGAACTTGGTTCGTTTGATAAACCGACTCCTGATGCAAGAGAATATTTATCAAAGATTAAAGAACAGCTTGCGATAGGTTTAACTAATGCTTTAGCTTTTGTTCAGCTTGCAAATTTGGTTACGGAATTGAAAAAGCTAAACGAGGATTATCAAAAGCAAAACATTCAAATAAGAAAACAAAATGAAGCGCTCATTGAACTTCATAATCAATTAAAAGAAAAGGCCGCTGAGCTTGAAGTTCAAAAATTAAAAGCAGAAGAAGCAGCAAAGCTCAAATCGCATTTCCTCGCAAGCATGTCTCACGAGCTAAGAACTCCAATGAATTCGATTCTTGGATTATCCGAATTAATTTTAGAAGATCGAAACTTACCGATTAAAAATAGAGAAAGGATTGAAGTCGTTTTAAAAAGCGGGAAACGATTGATGAATTTGATTAACGACATTCTTGATCTTTCCAAGATAGAAGCCGGTAAGATGATCATTCATGATGAAGAAGTAATGCTTGAAGATTTGGTTAAGGAAGTAGAAAATTCAATTACTCCTTTGGCAATACAAAAAGAGCTTCCATTTAAAATTATTAGGAACGTGAATACCAACATAATTATTAATACAGATAAAGGAAAAGTTGTTCAGGTATTAATTAATTTGCTGGGCAATGCTGTTAAATTTACAAACAGCGGATTTGTTGAGCTGCATATTTATTCTTTAGAAGAAAAAGTTTTGAAGTTTGAAGTTATCGATTCCGGAATTGGAATTTCGGAGAAAGATCAAGAAATCATTTTTGAAGAGTTTCGCCAGATTGATGAAACCACAACTCGCAAATACACCGGAAGCGGCCTTGGTTTGGCGATCAGTAAAAAAATTGCAGATCTAATGAAGGGAAGCCTTACAGTTAAAAGTGAAATCGGGGACGGTTCAATTTTTACATTTTCAATTCCGCTAAAAATTATTAAGATGAGGGAAGCAATTGAAAAAACAAAAGTTGATATCAAAACTTTATTGAAAAACAGAAAAAATCCGATTCTTATAATTGATGATGATCAGGAAGTTAGATATACAATTGGTCAATATTTAATTGCTAATGGTTACGAAATTGCTTATGCAAGCGACGGAGACGAAGGAATTAAAAAAGCTAAAAAGCTTCAGCCGTTTGCAATAACTTTAGATGTTATGATGCCGGGAAAAGACGGATGGACAGTGTTAAAAGAATTGAAAGAATCACCGTCAACAAAAGACATCCCGGTTATTTTAATTTCAATACTTGGCGATAAAAATATTGGATACGGCCTTGGTGCATTTGAATATTTTGTAAAGCCGATTGCTTCGGAAAAATTAATTTCAACTTTCAAAAAACTTGAAAGTCTTGCTAAAAAGAAATTAGAAAAAATTGTAATTGTTGATGATGACGAATTGGAATTTGAAAAATTCAAAGATGCTTTTAAAGATGAAAAAATAAGGATTGAATATATTAAGGATAGCGAGCTGGCATTTAGTAAAATTTTAGAGGTTCAACCCGATTTAATTGTGCTTGATCTTCTTATGCCAAATATTGATGGTATATCTTTGTCGTATAAATTAAAATCAAATAAGGAAACTAATCATATCCCGATAATTATAAGTACAGGCAAGGAAATAACAGAAGAAGAAAAAAATTCTTTAACTAACATTGTTGAAGAGATCGCAGTTAAATCTCATGGTCATCCGATGGATGTATTAAAAATTGTTAGAGATAGAATAAAAATACAGGAATCATATTCAATAGAACAAAGTGAAATTGGAAATATTCAAATTGATATAGCTGACGGTGAGCAAAGTATTGTTATTAGCAGGAACAAAATTTATCAAGGAGAAGTTCTAATTGTAGATGACGATCCTGATTCGCTTTTTACTCTTAAAGAAATAGTTGAAGCATGCGAATGCAAAACGATACTTGCAAAAAATGGTATTGAGTGTTTAAAAACTTTAGAATTTAAAATTCCGGATTTGATTTTGCTTGATATTATGATGCCTGAGATGGATGGATTTCAAGTTTTACATAGGATTCGCCAAAATGAAAGATGGGCGCATATTCCAGTTTATGCAATAACTGCTAAGGCAATGCTTGAAGATAAAGAAGTAATTTTAAGACACGGTTTTAATGATTATGTTGCAAAGCCAATTAATTCCGGTGTGCTTGCTTTTAAAATTGAAAGATTATTTACTAAACAAAAAATTATAAAATGAAAAAAATATTAGTTGTAGACGATCTTCCTGAAAATGTGTTTATGCTTCAAGATAGATTAGAGAATGAGGGTTATGAAGTAATAACTGCTTATGATGGAAGAGCCGCGATTGAAAAAGCACTTAGCGAGCTTCCTGATTTGGTTCTGCTTGATGTAATGATGCCTGAAATGTCCGGGATAGAAGTTCTTAAATTTTTAACAGCAGAACCCACCACCTCTCATATCCCGGTTATTCTCGTAACTGCCAAATCGAGCGCTGAAGATACAAAAGTTGGACTTGAAGCCGGAGCTTTTGATTATATTAAAAAACCTTTTAACAGAATAGAACTAATTGCAAGAGTTAATTCAGCGCTTAAACTTTCGGAAGCACATAAACTTTTATTAGAGGCTGAACAGAAAAATACATTTGCTGCTACAGTTGTTACAACCAATCATAAAATAAAGCAGCCTTTAACACTTATTAGTCTTTCTACGGCAGCAATAAAAAGGGAATTAAAAAAACCTGATCTTTCTATTGAGGCAATCTTAAAACGGTTAACATACATCGAGACAGCTATAAAAGAAATTACTGATGTACTTAACAGCTTAAATTCGATTAAGAAGCCGATCTTTTCGGATTATATTAAAAACATAAAGATGGTTGAATTGGATACCTCGGAAACAGAGCCTACAACAAGTTCATCAGATTAATTTTTGTATTGTTGACAGCATAGTTTCAAACTCATAAGGCTTCGATAAAATTGTGTTGACCCCTATTTTTTTATAATCAAAATCCTCACCGAATGCAAAGCTTCCGGAAGACAGAATAATAGGCATTTTAAATTTTAATTCTCTTATTTGTTTGATACACTCCAATCCATCCATTTGAGGCATGTTATAATCGATTATTGCTAAATTAACTTTTATTTCTTCAGTCAATACCTTCAGAGCTTCCACTCCGGTAGAAACCTTTATTACATTATAACCATAGGACTCGAGGAGTTCGGACAAAAGATCTCTCAACATAATCTCATCATCTGCCAGTAAGATAATTTTTTCAGCAGGTGTTAGTTTTTCAACTGCGGTAGTTTCAAACGCAGGAATGAATACATCGAATTTAGTTCCCTCATTTAA
>JAMCWE010000261.1 GCA_023475265.1 Bacteroidota bacterium | reverse complement strand
CAAAATTACGAAAGAAGAAAGTCTTCATCAATTTTTCTCATTACTTTATTATCTAATCTCGTATTTGAATTGTTCCTACCTGTCATTTTGCCATCCCTACGGCTCCGTTAGTTATTCCTACCTGTAGTTTTGTGATTCCTTCGACATGGTTTATGTTTCCTACCGATCGTTTTATTATTCCTACAGGTAGTTTTGCCATTCCTACTGGTCGGTATGTGATCCCTTCGACTTGGTTAATAGTTCCTACCGGTCGGTATGTGATCCCTTCAACTCGGTTTGCTCTTCCTACCGGCCAATCTGATGTTTCTGTAAATTATTTTGTGATTACTTCCACTAAAAAATGACAATTGTAATTTTCTGATTAATTTCTTTTACTATATTAGATTAAATGATTTATTGCTTTTAACAAATAATATAAAATACACTTTGTCGCTCCGAAAAATTCCACGTCAAGTAATAATCCTAGGATTTGTTAGTCTGTTTACAGATATAGCCAGCGAAATGCTTTATCCAGTAACGCCGTTGTTTTTAACAACAATGCTTGGCGCTTCAATGGCAGTGGTTGGAATCATTGAAGGAATTTCTGAGTTCACTGCTGGATTTCTTAAAGGATATTTTGGAAGACTTTCCGACAAACTTGGCAAGCGCTCAATATTTATTACAATAGGTTATGGCCTTTCGGCAATTGTAAAACCACTGCCGGGAATTTTTCCATTTGTTTCAACCGTCCTGGTTTCGCGTGTAACTGACCGGGTTGGCAAAGGAATTAGAACTGCACCTCGCGATGCTTTACTTGCTAGTTATGCAGACCAACCAACGAATGGATCAAAAGGAAATACCGGGGAAATTTTCGGATTCCATAGAGGGATGGATACTCTTGGTGCTGCGATTGGACCAATAGCTGCGTTAATTCTGCTTCACTTTTTCCATAATGATTATATATTAATTTTTTTAGTGGCGTTTTTTCCTTCGATAATTGCTGTCGGTTTTACAACTTTGGTTAAGGACAGAATTGTTTCCGCAGCCGCAAAGAAAAAAGAACACTATTCTGCTATTTGGAAAAATTCTCCGCCGCAATTCAAAAAAGTAATTTATCTTATAACAATTTTTTCTTTGGTGAACAGCAGCGATGTATTCTTAATCTTAAAATCGCAGAATGTTTCTCACTCAAGTACGCTGGCAATACTAGGATACATTTTTTATAATTTAATTTACGCCGGCGCTTCTTACCCTATGGGAAAATTATCCGATAAATTTAGTAAGAAGAGTATTTACATTTTAGGTTTAATTATATTTTCCGCAGTTTATTTTGGTTTTGCAGCAGCTCCAAGCTTAAATGTAATTTGGGGAATGTTTGTTCTATATGGTATTTATGCTGCTTCAACCGAAGGAGTTGCTAAAGCCTGGGTTTCTGATTTAATCCCTGATCATAACCGCGCAACTGCAATCGGTCTTCTAACTATGCTTTCCAGCTTTGCTATGATGCTAGGATCTTTCTTAACAGGAATTTTATGGGATCAATTCGGCTCATCAATTCCTTTTTACATTTCATCAGGTGTTAGTTTAATAATTGCATTATCTTTTTTATTTATTAAGGAAAAATAATTTAAGCTATACTTGTTAAATTCTTTATGCAATAGAGTTGTGAATATTTTGAAGTTTATAATTGAAATTCTATTTTGTATTTGTGTGCGATTAATTCAGAGATCAAAAATATTTCTCTCTGATTGAATTGAGTAATTTTAGCTTATGATCTGGCAATTTAATTGGTACGTATTCGCATTAGCTGTAAACACTGTTTTTGCAGCAATCTTATTTCTCTTCACATGGAAATTAAGAAAAACCGAAGGCGTTATATATTTTGCATTTTTTCTACTTGCATGTACTGTCTGGGATTTTTCCGCCATCTTTGAATTAGCTGCGACCGTTTTAAATACAAAAATTTTGTTCTCAAAGATTTCCTATTTCGGAGCTGCTAGTGCTGCGAACTTCTGGTTCTTTTTTGCAATTAACTTTTCTCAGAAGTATAAAATAAATAAAACAAAAACTTATCTGTTATTTTGGATCATACCGGTCATCGTTTTGATTTTAACCTGGACTAATGAACTTCATCATCTCATTTGGCCTGATGTTTATCTTATCAATAGTCCTTATGGAATTATAGCCATTTATAAACACGGAATTTTCTTTTTTGTTAATGTTGTTTACTCATATATTCTGATGTTCTTGGGAACATTGATCTTAATTAAAGAAGCAATGGACTTTCCCAAAATTTACCGGCGCCATAGCTTAATTCTTATTTTAGCTGTCTGCATTCCGTGGTTGGGTGATGTTTTATATGTGCTTGGTTTAAGCCCGATAAAAGGGCTTGATTTCGGCACTTTTGCTTTTACAATTTCAGCAGTTTTAATAGTATTTGGATATTTAAAATTAAGATTGTTTTCAATTACTCCGATTGCTCAAGAAATTATTTTTTCAAACATTTCCGAAGGAATAATTGTAACTGATGTTGACAATCATTTTATTCAAATGAATAAATCAGTAGAAAAGTTTTTCGATCAAAAATTTAACGAGGGAGAGAACATCAAAAAAGCGCTCATCGAATATTTTCCCAATCTGGTTTTGGACAGATTTGAGAATGCACAAGAAATATTTTTTAAAAAGAATAATGAAACTTTTTGGCTAGAGTTTAAGTTGTCTTCTGTAAAAAATTTTAGAGGAGATTATATCGGTAAAATTTTTATCATTAGAGATATAACCGAACGGAAGAGAAGCGATGAAGCATTAAAAGCATCTGAAAAACATCTTCGCGAATTGAATGAAATTAAAAACAGATTCTTCTCGATACTTTCACACGATCTGCGCGGGCCATTTAGCGGTCTAATGGGATTTGTTAATATACTTAAGGAAGATTATTCTGAGTTAAACGATGAGGAGAAAATTAGCATTATTGCCCAGCTTGATAATTCAATTAAAATAGTTTACCGGCTTCTTGAAGATTTGCTTGAATGGTCAAGATTAAACATGGATTCGTTCAAAGCTGAAATAAAAACAATAAATCTTTTTAACGAAGTTGAGAAAACATTCGACTTGTTAAAACATAATGCACAAAAAAAAGGCATCGGATTAGTTAATGAAATAATTCCTCAAAGCGCCTCTCTGGGTGATTCTGCAATGGTAGAACTTCTGTTGCGGAATTTAATTTCGAATGCTATTAAATTTTCAAAACCGGGCAGCAGCATAAAATTGTGTTCCAAAGTTGTTAACGATAACATTGAAGTTTGTGTCATTGATTCCGGAGTAGGAATTCCGCCGGAAGTAATTCCAAATCTTTTCAGGCTGGATTCAAAATATTCAACGCCAGGTACAGCCGATGAAATTGGATCTGGAATTGGCCTTGTGCTCTGCAAAGATATCCTCGATAAACTCAAAGGAAAAATTTGGGTAACAAGCGAACTCGGTAAGGGAAGCACATTTTCTTTTACACTTCCTCTTAACTAAAACTACTTGTATTATATTTCATATTCACGGCTTTATCACTTCAATGTATTGAGCGATTTTATTATTTTTACATTTTTGAAATGAGATACTGACAATGGTTAAACATCGTGAAATAGCGGTTGTGGCGGTTAGCGGAGGCATGGATAGCTGCGTAACTGCTGCTATTGCAAACGAAAATTTTGATTTGGCTTTTGCACATATAAATTACGGCCAGTTGACTGAAAAACGTGAGCTAAAATCATTCAATGACATTGCAGATTTTTATAGCGTTAAGAAAAGACTTGTAATTGATTTTACTCATCTAGCAAAAATCGGCAGTTCGTCTTTAACAGATAAAAATATTGAAGTGAGTTTAGCTGATTTATCAAATAAAGAAATTCCTACATCTTACGTTCCCTTTAGAAATGCCAACATACTTTCTGCATGTGCAAGCTGGGCAGAAGTATTAAATGCAAAAGCAATTTTTATCGGCGCTGTTTATGAGGATTCGTCAGGTTACCCTGATTGCCGTCCGGAATTTTATCAAGCATTTGAAAAAGCAATTGATGCCGGGACCAAACCTTCTACAAAAATTAAAATCGAGACTCCGATAATAAATCTTTCCAAAGCAGAAATAGTAAAAAAAGGAATCGATCTGAAAGCTCCGCTTGAATTAACCTGGTCGTGCTATCAAAATGAAGATGAAGCTTGCGGAGTTTGCGATAGCTGCGCTTTGCGGCTTAGAGGTTTTCAGCACGCAGGCGTAGAAGATCCGATAAAATATAAAACGCGGCCTGCTTATTTTTGATTATTAAATGGTAAGAACATTGCTTTAATTTTTAATTCTAATTTATAAATCATACATTGAATCGAGGTTATTTTGAGTGATAAAATAAAATTATTAGAAGTGTTTAATAATGCTTATCCGGAAAGAAATTATTCTGTAATTCACACAGCGCCGGAGTTTACTTCGGTATGTCCCAAAACCGGCCAGCCGGATTTTGCCACAATGGTGATAGAATACATACCAGATAAACTTTGCATAGAACTAAAATCGTTGAAAATATATCTAAACTCTTACAGAAATGATGGAATCTATTTTGAAAGTGTAACGAATAAAATTCTTGATGACTTGGTTAAAGCTTGCAAACCAAGGTTTATGCAATTAACAGCTCAATTTAATGTTCGTGGTGGTATTTCATCGGTTGTTAAAGTTGAATTCCGGAAAAAAGGATTTAAAAATTAATTATAAGTTTCTTCTCGAATGATTTCTGTTTTAAACATAAAGAAAGAATTTGTAAGAAAGCGCGACAAGCTTTTTCAAGAAAATTTTCGGCAGAGGGATTCTTTTAAATTTAGTGTTTCCTTCAGTCTTCTTGTAGAAGAATATATTAGAAAGCTTTCACGTGAAGAAAAATTTGATTTTGTAGTTGCCTCCGCGGGAAGTTTTAGCAGAAGAGAACTTTCTCCTTTCTCGGATATTGATTTAATGTTCATTACAAAATCCGCAGCCAGTGATAAAGAAAAAATATCCGGGTTGGTAAAAGTGTTTTGGGATAACGGCCTCGAAGCGTCGCATACAGTACGGGAATTTTCCGATATAAAAAAATATTTGGAAACCGATCTTCATACATTCACACAGTTTTTTGAAACTCGTTTTCTTCTGGGCAACGAAATTCTTTATTCGAAATGGAACGAAGAGCTTTTCTCTCACATTACCCCCGAAGTAAAGGCAAAATTGTTACAGGAGCTTTTTGAAGATATAAACGCCCGCTATGAAAAATATGGAGAGTCTCCAAAAGTTTTGGAACCGAATGTAAAATCATCAGCCGGAGGTTTGAGAGATTTTCAAGCAATTGAGTGGATGTATATTTTGATGAATGGAACTCTGCTGAACAAGCAAAGCGAAATAACTCAGGCAGAAGCCTTCATCAACTTATTAAGAGAAAATAAATATACTTCCGAAAACGAATGTCAGCGGTTATTAAAAAGCTACAAGCTTGTCATCGCCGTTCGTAACATGCTTCATCTTACTTCGCAGCAAAAAAATGACCGGTTTGAATTTAATGCACAGAAAAAAATTTCTTCCATGCTCGTTCATCAGAAAGATTCTCTTTCCAGCTTTATGCATGAATACTTCAATGCTGCAAATATTATAAACCGGTTTTCCAAATCGATGATTAAAAAATTCCGTGAGGAAATTTCAAATCCGTTGCCAGATTCATTAGCAATTGATTTGGACGATAATTTTATTCTCAAAGGAAAAACTATTTCCTTAAACGTAAAATCAAAATTAACTCTCTCCGATATTTTAAGAGCTTTTTATTACCGCGGGCTTTACATTGCCCACTTCGATGAAAACCTCCGATCGACAATAATTGAAATTGCAGAAGATTATGAAAACGGAAATAAAACTGATTCCGTATCTTCCGTCTTCTTCAGAGAAATTCTTCGCCTTCAGAAAAATGTCGGCAACACTTTATCCGTTATGAATGAGCTAGGCGTTTTAAAAGCATTCTTACCTGAGTTCAAAGATTTAATCGGATTTTTACAGCACGGAGTTTATCATTGTTATACCGCCGATGAACATACAATCATGACAATTCAGAATTTAGAAAAGCTGGAAAAGGATTTGTCTCCATTAGGAAAAATTTATAATAATTTGAAAGACAAAGAAATTCTTCACCTTGGATTGTTATTCCACGATATTGCAAAACCGATCAACATTTCCGGGCATGAAATCATCGGCGCAGAAATGGCTTCATCAATAATGCACAGGCTTGGTTATGGTGAAAATGAAATTGAGCCGGTTACTTTTTTAGTGCGCAATCATTTGGTAATGGAACAGGTAGCGTTCAGAAGAAATTTAAACGATCCTGAAACATTAAATAATTTTACTTCACGATTCAGTTCAACGTCGGAATTAGATTTACTATACATCGTTACTTATGCCGATCTTTCCGCTGTTAATCCGGCGGTTTGGACTTCCTGGAAAAGCGATTTGCTCGCTGAGCTTTATAAAAAATCTAAAGCAATGCTTGAAGAACAAATGTCCGGCGAAGAACTTCTATATTCAAGTATTTATGTTGAGCCGAAAGAAATTAGCAAACACTCAAAGCTTATTTCCGAATCTCATGTACAGGAACATATTGAATCAATTAATGATATCGGTTATGCGCACCAATTCACTGATGAAGAAATTGCCAATCACGTTGAAGAAATTCAAAAAGGAGTAAGCCTCTCCGTTTTATTTAAAGAGTTTGACGACTTCACAAACATCACGGTAATAACGAAAGATTCGCCTTCACTTCTTTCAAAGCTTTGCGGAGTTTTGGCGATAAATGATGCAAACATTCACGATGCAAAAATCTTCACACGCAAAGATGGAATTGTAATTGATACATTCAACGTAACTGATTTTAGAACCCACACAAAAATAGAGCCTGACAGATACCAAAAAATTCAACAGAATTTAATTGATGTAGTTACCGGAATTCTTCCGCTCAATCAAGAGTTTGCACAAATGAAATCGAAGTGGTGGAGAATTGAAAGCAAATTTTTTAAGAGAGCCGGAAAAGTAAAGATCGCTTTTGAAAAACATAAACGCTATACAATTATTGATATTTTCTCGCCGGATAGACTTGGATTTCTTTACCAGGTAACATCTAAAATGCACCAGCTTGGATTGTCAATTTATTTTGCAAAGATTTCCACCAAAGGTGATGATATTGTTGACTCGTTTTATGTTTTAGACAGCAGCGGCAAAAAAATTTCGCCGGATAATTATGAATTTATCAAAACCGAATTATTAGAAGCAATCACACAAATGCTTTAAGGAATTAAATTGAACTTCATGGAAAAAGAAAAACCGATCGGAGTTTTCGATTCGGGAATAGGTGGACTAACCGTTGTAAAAAGAATTTCATCAAATTTACCAAAAGAAGATATTGTATATTTCGGCGACACCGCGCGCGTTCCCTATGGGTCAAAATCCAATTCAACTGTAATTGAATATTCAATTCAAGATGCAAAATTTTTGATTAACAAAAATGTTAAAGCAATTGTTGTAGCTTGTAATACTTCTTCTTCAATTGCTCTTAATAATTTAAGAAAAAGTTTTAATGTTCCCGTAATCGGAATGATTGAGCCGGGTTCTCAAGCAGCATTAAAAGCCTCTAAAAACGGAAGGATCGGTGTTATCGGAACGCGCGCGACAGTGAACAATAAAGCTTACTCAAATCAAATAAAAAAATTTAATTCTGATATCCAAGTATTTGAAAAAGCTTGTCCTTTGTTTGTTCCGTTGGCGGAAGAGGGCTGGATAAAACATAAAGCTACTTATGATATTGCAGAAGAATATTTAAAAGAATTACGAGATAAAGAGATCGATACTTTGGTGCTTGGCTGTACACATTATCCAATTCTTGCTGAAGTCATTCAAGAAGTTATTGGAGAGAAAGTAAATTTAATTGATTCGGGAATTGCCTCTGCTGAAGCTGTTCAAGTTGAATTAGATAGATATGATCTTAACACGAATAAAAACTCGTTAGGTAATCAAGAATATTTTGTAAGCGATATTCCAGTAAAGTTCAAAGAAGTTGCGGAATTATTTTTGGGTAAAGAAGTTTCAGAAGTTAGTAAAATAGATTTGGAATTGCTCACCTTATAATTGAATGAAAATTTATAAACGAAAGTTTATTATTCATCATTCCTTTTTTAGTAAATGATTAGGTTAAAGGTTTTCAGTATATAATTGATCTTTAATTTTCAAACATTCTTCTAAGTTCTTCGTGGTCACGGGTAAGGGAAAGAGAAAGCATAAGTTTTATTCTTGCTTTTTGCCCATTCAAATAATCGGCGAAGATTACACCAATCTCATGAAGCCATTTGCCTGCACCGGGATAACCATAAATGTCTAATGTTTCGCCTGCAGGACATCGCGAAACTAATACAACCGGAATATTTTTTTCAACTAAATATTTTATTCCCTCAAAAGCAGCCGGCGGAACATTGCCAACGCCGAGAGCTTCAACAACAAATCCTTCTACTCCGCTGTCCGCAGAATATTTAAAAAACTTTTCATTCATTCCGGCGTAGGCGGTTAGCATATCAACATTGGCGACAATATTTTCTGTGCGAATTATTTCGAGCTTTCTCGGCAGCCTATTTAAAATTACTCTTCCGTTTTGAACAAAACCGAGTGAGCCAAAATCAAGGCTGCTGAAGCTGTCGATTTGCTCTGTATAAATTTTAGTAACCTCACTCGCTGCGTTTATTTCACCGTTTAGGCAAACTAAAACACCAAGATCGCGGCAGTTAGGATTTAAGCAGACATGAATTGCATTTATAAGATTTAGCGGTCCGTCCCAATCTGGTTCGGAACTATTTTTCATCGATCCGATAACGACAATTGGGATTGATGCTTTAATAGTAAGATCAAGAAGATAAGCTGTTTCTTCAAGCGTATCGGTTCCGTGCGTTACAATTACACCGCTGTATTTATTGGTTGAAATGAGTTCTTTGATTTTCTTTGAAAGCTGCATCATTAGTTCGGGCGTCATGTGGGGGCCAGGATATTTTCCAAAATCATAACAAGTAATTTTAGCTATCTCTTTTGCTTGAGGAATTTTTTCCATTAATTCTTCACCGGAAAAACGAGGAATTGCACCGCCGGTTTTTTCATCTATCATCATTGAAAAAGTTCCGCCGGTAAACACAATTAAAATTTCTTTCATAATTACTTTCTTTTTTTATAGCCGTAAATATAAAAGAAAGATGATTTTAAAAATAGGCAGGCGGAAATTTGTGATTGTCCGTTGCCGGTAGATCCAGAATAAATGGATGACTTTAAAATGAATTAGGAATGGGTTTCCTGGTCTATGAATTCGCGAACTTTTGCAGAAAATTTTTCAAAAACATAATTTACTTGTTCTATGCCGGATATCATCAAATCCCAATTTAACTGAAAACCATATCCATGAAAAACTATATGTCTGAACCTTCGGAATGGAATTACTAACATTTCTAATTCTTTATCAAATATAAGCGGAAGATTTTCAAAAGGTGGTTCACAAAATCTTTTAAATAATTCAGTGTGCCATAATTCGCCTTTGGGCAGCTCAATATCTTTTAGCTTTGAAATTCTTTTTAAAATATTTTCAACACCATTATAAAATTGGGCAAGGAAACTTCCTGCGGCGGTTTTATCCCTTACGGTTGGTTCGACAGTTTTAAATTCTTCTTTAATTGAATCAATTTCCATAACTATATATTCGAGGTTGGAAAGTTCTATTTTGATTTCTTCTATAATGTCAGTTCCGTTCATACAAAACTTGCCCTATCCTGGTTATATGCCGGCTGAAACTGGAATCATCTATTGGAAATAAATCTATCTGAACTTTTAATTCATCTTCTAATTTTGCAGCTAACTCAAAAAATTTCCAATCGTTTAATCCTTCACAAGCTAAGTCCAAATCACGTGCAGTGGAAATATTTTCTAAAGCGCTGCCAAATAAAACCAACTTTTTAACACCGTAGCTTTTCGCAATGTCAATCGCTTTTTTAATTGTTTCATTAGTCAATTGCATTTGTAGTCCCTTAAATATTGGATGTAACTTCATGCACGCAGCAAAGATAATAATAATTTTTATATTTTAATCTAATTTTAATATTTACTTATTCTTTACTTTAATTTCTACTTTTTGGTATTTCATCTCACCAAATAAAGTCTGTGTACTCATTTGTCTTGAAGATAACCGGGTCAACAGCTATTTTTAAAATAAATTTTTTAGGATGTTTATATGTTATTGATTTCAGATGTTGATTTGACACCGAATCCACATGCATTAAAATTTGTTTTAAGTGAAAAGCTATTAAAATTTGAAACCAGACAATTCCACAATAAAGCAGAAGCAGAGAACGATCCTTTAGCAAAAGGTATTTTTGAAATTGATGGTGTTGTTTCGGTTTTTTATATGGATAAATTTGTTACAATTGAAAAATCAAAAGAAGCAAATTGGGGACAAATCCAAAGACCATTTATTAATTTTATAAAAACTTTTGACAAGAATTTAATCCCGGAAGAAAACGAACTTAATTCTTTAGATGAAAATTCCGGCGAGCTTTTAAAACAAATAAATAAAATATTAGATGAAAGAGTTCGGCCAGCTTTAGCCGGAGACGGCGGCGGACTTCAGGTTTTGGGAATTGACGGTTACACAGTAAAAATCCATTATCAAGGAGCTTGCGGAAGCTGTCCGACAGCAATCAGCGGCACTTTGATGGCAATTGAAGGATTATTGAAAAGAGATATTAATCCAGCGCTTGAAGTTGTTTCTGCTTAATCTTTAAAATTCATTCATTATATTTTTGAACCCAATTTCATTTAGGAATTGGGTTTATTTTTCTATCCTAATTCATTTTTCTTTTTCGTAATTTAAATTGAAAATTTTTACATTGCGATCAGTAAATGAAAAGTTCAGATAATCAATATTGTGCTTCCGCCGAAATATCAGGAATTCATTTTAAAATATTTGCTTCTCACAAAGGCATTCGCGCAATCTTCTTAAATAAAAATGATGCGACATTAGAAACTGATAATATAATCAACCTCCACACTGATGATCCATTTCTATTTAATGTTTTTGAAGAGCTGAAAGAATATTTTAATAACGGAAGAAAAAAGTTTACAGTGCCGTTGGATATGCAAGGCTCGGAATTTCAAATAAAAGTCTGGAAGGAATTATTGAAAATCCCTTATGGAAAAACAGTGTCATACAAAACTGTTTCTGAAAGTCTTGGCGATGAAAATTTAATAAGGGCGGTTGGAAAAGCTAACGGTGCAAATCCGATTCCAATAATTATTCCTTGTCACCGGGTTATTAATGCTGATGGATCGCTTGGGGGATATTCAGCAGGATTAAATATAAAAGAAAAACTGCTGAAGCTTGAGGGAAGTTTAGCTTTAACTTTATTCGAATAGGATTTAGTCAAATAAAAAAAGCGGCATATATACCGCTTCTTTTATTTTTTATTTCAATTCAGAAACTTTACTTATATCATCAAGTTTTACAAACTTCTCATTGAATTTAAAAGATCCTTTGGCAGTTTTTACGGTTTTAATCAATTTAACCGAAATACCTACATCTTTTTTCTTTGCCTTTGCTTTATCGGCAAATGTTTGTTGTTTTGCCATTTTAGTACTCCAATTTTTAAGTGCGTAAATATAGGGAATGCCGCCTAAAAATAAAAGCGGTTAAAAAGTATATTAAAATAGATATTTGGTTAGAAATGGATATTTAATGCCTACAGCAAGTCCGCAAAAGCAGCTTCCGAAATATTTTTTAGATCATCCGGCGATAAACAAACCTGCATTCCTCTAACGCCGGCGCTTACATAAATTTTTTCAAATAGCTGGGCGGTTTCTTCAATATATGTCGGGAAGTTCTTCTTCATTCCGATTGGCGAACAGCCGCCACGGATGTATCCGGTTAACTGGAAAAGGTCTTTAACTTTTATCATTTCTATTTTTTTGTTGCCGCTAACTGCTGCGGCTTTTTTCAAATTCAATTCTTCTGTTACGGGAATGCAAAAAACATTTATGCCGGTTTTATCTCCGGAAGTAACAAGCGTTTTGAAAACCGTTTCTTCCTTCGCGCCGATTTTTTTAGCAACTGTTTCACCGCTTAAATCTTCTTCATCAACTTCATAAGTATGAGTTGTATGTGAGATGTTATGAGATTCTAAAATTCTGATTGCGTTTGTCTTTGACATAATAAATCAATCCGCATTAGCTGCATCAAAGCTTAATTCTTGATAAGTGAGATTGTAGCTTTCCGCCTTAAGCAGAAATTTTGTGTACGGATGTTCCGGAGTATTAAATATTTTTTCCGATTTACCTTGCTCAACAATTTCACCTTTGTACATGATTAAAATATTGCCGCAAAGCTTTTGCAATATTTTAAGATTGTGGGCAATGCAAATCATGGCGATGCCGAATTCTTCGTTTATATTTTTAAATAAGTTAAGCAGATTTAATTGCGATTCGGGATCTTGCGCTGAGAAAGGTTCATCAAGAATTAGCAGCTCCGGTTTTACGGCAAGTATTCTTGCAAGCGCTGCACGCTGCTGCTCACCTCCGCTTAGTTCAAAACCTTTTCTTTCCCATAATTGTCCGGGAAAGTTCAACGAACCAAATATTTTCTCTTTCTCTTTTTGCACATCAATTTTGTTTCCATATCTTAAAACTATTGCTTCTTCAACGATGTCATTAATTCTTCTTAAAGGATTTAAAATCTCTCCGTTATTCTGAAATAAAATTTGAACGGGACTGGTTTTTATTTTTTCCCACTCGCCGGATTTATTAAAAATTATTTTCCCGCTTGAATACTGTACAACTCCAGAAATTATTTTTGCAAGTGTTGTTTTGCCGCTGCCTGATTCGCCGGCAATTCCAAGAATTTTCCCTTTCTCCAGTTTGAACGAAACATCTTTCAGAATTTCCTTTTCAGTTTTTTTTATTTGAAAAGTGCCTGCCTGCTCAACTTTATAACAAATATTTTCGGCTATCAGTAATTCATTCATAAAGAAATTTGTTTGTGTGCATTGAGAAATAATTCAAGAGTTTTAGAATCGTGTGCTGAAAAGAATTCTTCATTCGAATAAAACCGGCTGAGCTTTCCGTTGGAAAGGAAAGCAATTTTATTACTTATCTTTTTAGCAAAAACCAAATCGTGCGTAACAAGAAGCGCTGAATTATCTTTTTCCTTCGCGAATTCTTTCAACCTTAAAAGGAAGAGATTAGAAATCGCCAGATCAATTCCGGAAGTCGGTTCATCAAGGATTAAAATTTGCGGATGGCACAGCAGCGCAAGAACAAAATTTATTCTTTGTGCCATACCGCCGCTTACTTCATATGGGTAAAGCTTTTGTAATTCCGTATATTTTGGTAAAAGAAAATATTCGAGCAAAGCATCAATTTCATTTTTATCCTTCACCAACTTTTCAAAATAATACTGCAAAGTTTTTAAATGATCAAAACTGTTTACCGCATCCTGGAAAACATATTTTATTTTGTCTTTTCTTAATTGAAGAAGTTCTTCATAATCGATTGAGAAAATATTTTTTCCGTCAAGATTTACCGAACCATTAACTTCATATAATCTGGGATTCAGCAAGCCGGTTAAAGATTTTATCAGAGTTGATTTTCCGCTTCCGTTCAATCCAAGAATCGTAAAAATGGAATTCTTTTCCAATTCAAAATCAACGTTGCTTAAAAGAGTTCTCTTTTTATTTAATGTTATTTCTTTTATTGCAACTTTAATCATACGGGCTAAATCAATTTTTTGTAATTAGGCAACAAAATAATAAATTAACAGCAAAATTATTACCAATATTTAAACAGGCTGCACCGATGAGAAGTAATCGTCTTTTCTTCCTTATCCTAATTTTTTCCTTGCTGCTAATACCTGCCTGCCAGAAAGAATCGCCGGTAAATAACGATCGTGTTGTAACTGCAATTCCATCGGATATTGAATCGGTAAATCCGCTTTTTGCTTTCGATCTTAACGAAGGCAATATTTCTGAACTCCTTTACGCAAGCCTGGTTGAACATGGTTGGAATTATCAGAAAGGCGATATGGATACCTTCCCGATGCTTGCTAAAAGCTGGCAGTGGAGTAAAGATTCATCTTCAATCACTTTGAATTTGCGTGATGATGTTAAGTGGTCTGACGGTCAGCAGTTTACTGCAAATGATGTTGTATTTTCTTTTGATCTTTATTCCGATCCGCTGATCCAAAGCAAGCTTTACGGTTCATTTAAGAATTTTTACGTTGATTCTTCTCAGCATATTGATCTTAAAAAAACTTTTACGATAACTAATCCGTATTTGCTGACAATAAATTTTAAAAAGAATTCTACTCCTTCATTTTATGATATTGATTTTCCGATAATCCCCGAACATGTTTATAAGAATGTAAGCCGGAAAGATTTTGTAACTGCTGAAAAGGAAATTAAACCTGTTACCAACGGAGCTTTTTATCTTGCCGCGTGGAATAAAAATCAATCAATTATTTTAAAAGCTGACACAAAATCTTTTCTTTACAAACCTGGAAATGTTTCTGAAATTATTTTTAAGATCGTTCCGGATTATAATTCCCGAATAACTCAATTAAAGCGAGGAGAGATTGATCTCGTCCAAGATGTTAAAGCAGATGATTTCCCAATTTTAAAGAAAGATGAAAATATTGATTTAGTGGCTTTGAAAGGGCGAGAATACGATTATGTCGGCTGGAATAATATTGATCCCGACGTTTATAAAAAATCAAAAAAGATTGTTCCGAATAAATTGTTTGGAAATCCCTTGGTACGAAAAGCTTTGACTTATGCAATAAATAGAAACGAAATACTTAACGAGTTTTTAGATAACCACGGAGATTTGGCTTGGGGACCAATATCGCCAATTTTCAAATCCGCACTTGATACAACTTTAAGTCCGCTGCCTTATGATGTTGAGAAAGCTAAAGAACTTCTCGCTAGCGCCGGATGGAAAGATGTTGATCAAAGCGGAGTGTTAAAGAAAAACGGACAAGAATTTTCTTTCACTCTTTATATTCCTGCCGGAAATCCGAGAAGAGATTTTGTATCCACAGTAATAAAAAATGATTTACAGGCTATTGGAATAAAAGTTAATATTGAAAAACTTGAGCCGGAAGTATTCTTCCAGAAAATGTACGGCAGAGAATTGAACGCCTGGATGGCAGGATGGACAATTCCGATTCCAATAGATTTAAAACCTTTTTGGTATTCTGATTTTTCCGAAGCGCCTTTGAATGTTGAATGTTATAAAAATAAAACAGTTGATGCACTGCTTAATAAAATTGAAACGACAAAATCAGAATCACAAAAAAATATTTTATATAAAGAAGTTCAGGAACAAATTTATAAAGATGAGCCGGTTACATTTTTGTATTGGGTTGACAAAATAATTGCTTACAATAAAAAAATACAAAACTTAAACGTAAGTCCTTTGGGCCCGTTCAACCGTGCTTGGTTGTGGTCGGTAAAATAAGAGGAATATGAGAAAAGAAATTTACAGAGTTTTGTTAAAGAGAATTTTAACATCTCTTATTGTATTGTTTCTGATGATCACCTTTCTCTTTTTTCTATTAAGAATTTCTCCCGGCGATCCTTCACAAAAATTTTTATCGCCGGATCTAAGTCCAAAACTTGCTTCGCTGATTAAAGAATCATTTAATCTAAATGCACCATTGATTTCTCAGTACGAAACTTTCCTTATGAATTTATGCAAAGGAGATTTTGGAATTTCTTACACTTACAGAATTCCGGTAATTGATGTTATAAAAAGCTTCCTCCCCTTCACAATAATTTTTTCATTGATAAGTTTTGTTGTTCAAATTTCTTTTGGCTTTTTACTTGCTTTAATCTCTGTAAGAAGAATAAACGGGATTGCCGACAAAACATTTTCGAAACTAAGTTTGATGATTTATGCACTGCCGTCATTTGTGGTTGGTGTTTCGTTAATCTTCATCTTTTCTGAGTTGCTGAATTTATTCCCTTCTTCCGGATTAAGTTCATTTGATTCGGAGTCATTTTCTTTTGCACAAAAGTTAATTGATTATAGCAGGCATCTCATTCTCCCGGTCATAACATTATCGCTTGGAGGCGTTGCAGTTTATTATAAATATCTTCGCGACAATCTGGAAGAAGTTTATAACAAACCATTTGTTGAAAATCTTCGCGCGCATGGTTTTGATGAAAAATATATTACTCGCAAACACATAATTCCAAATGCTGTCAATCCTTTAATTTCAGTTGCCGGTGTTGAGCTTGGATTGTTATTCGGCGGCGCTTTAATTACGGAAGTTATTTTCGCGCTGCCTGGAATGGGAAGGCTGACGGTGAATGCAATTCTTTCCCGCGACTATCCGCTTGTAACCGGATGTACATTTGTTGCTGGAATCCTGGTGATAATTACAAACCTTGCGGCAGATTTAATTAAGGCAAAACTTGATAAAAGAGTTGTGAAAGGAATTCTTAACTAAATGAGCTTTAAAATTAAAGTTTGGCATTTCATAGTTTTTTTAATGCTGCTCTTAATTATGTTAAGAATTAATTTATTGATGAATACTTTTCTCTTAATTATTCAATTCATAAACTTATTTGTATATTCACCATCAGCTGCTGATGCTCAATTGGAATTTACATTTTTTGATTCAATAATTTCTGCTATTCTTGTAATAATAATTCCGGTTTTAACTTTTCTATTCCGGCAAAGGATTAATTTTCTTCAAAGGAAAATAAGTTTTACATCATTTGTTATAATATTTCTACTTTCATTTTTCTTGTTCGCTCCTCTGATTGCAAATACAAATCCTGCATTTCAAAAAGATTTAGCCGTAACAAAGCTGCTTCCGCCGTTTAGTTCCATAAAAGTAATTCATCTTAAATCAGATCAGAACAAAATTGAAAATTCTTTAAGTGATTTTATCAATTTAAAAAACCTCGTTGTTAAAAGATCATTTGATGAAAGTTTAATTTTTGCCGACAGCATTTCGATTGGAAACGACTTAACATATTTTCAAAAAGGATTTCCGACATCTTTATCAAAAGACAAATTAATATTAAAGAATAACCAGCCGTTTATTACATCAAAGTATTTCATCCTGGGAACTGATGAGTTTGGAAGAGATATTTTTTCAAGATTAATCTATGGCGCAAGAATTTCTTTGTTCGTCGGACTTGGTTCAGTTTTAATCACGCTATTTCTTGGTTTGTCTCTTGGATTTTTAGCCGGTTATCCTGGCGGTTTTGTTGATACCACAATCAACAGGATAACCGATATGTTTCTCGCTTTCCCGGTAATCTTTTTTATAATCCTTATTATTGCTTTGTTCGGCAATTCATTGATGAGCGTAATAATTGTTTTGGGATTTTCCGGATGGATGAGTCTCTTTAAAATTGTACGCGGAGAAGTAATCTCATTAAAGAACAAAGATTTTTTTATATCCGCTCGTTTGTTAGGTCTATCAAAAACTAAATTACTTTTAAAAGAAATTTTACCGATAATTATAGCGCCTGTTATTGTGAATTTAGTTTTTCAATACGGAAATGTTATTTTAGCCGAAGCAGCTTTAAGCTATTTGGGATTAGGCACCGGCGGAAGCTATCCATCGTGGGGTTCGATGATTGAAGCAGGGCAAAACTATTTATCTCAAGCATGGTGGATGATTTTATTTCCCGGCGCCGCTTTGTTCCTTACACTTTTTGCTGCAAATAATTTAGGCAGAGAAATTAACTCAACATTAAATCCACGTTTGGAAACATGATAAATCAAAGATACAAGATTAAGAAACTGCTTGGCAAAGGAAGAAGCGCTGTTTATTTATGCGAAGATGTTGATTCAATTAATTATTCTTCCGGCAAAACCGAAAAACAATCCGGCTCTTCAATAAATGATATTGCAATAAAAATTCTTCCGGCTGATGTTGATCCGGCTGAAGCTGCAATTTTTAGAAATGAATTTTTTACTCTTCACAAACTAAACCATCCGAATATTATTAAATCAATTGATTTCGGAACTGTCGTAAAAATTGATGAAGAAGATAAAGATGTTTCAGTCGGAAGTAAATTTTTTACTCTTGAATATTATAATGGCAATGAACTGCCCGGTTATAAAAACTCAACTGATGAAGTTCAGTTAACAGAAATTATAAAACAGCTTTGCTCAGTTCTTTATTACCTGCATTTATCAAATTATATTTATTACGATCTGAAACCGGAGAACATACTTGTTTCTAATGTTGATGGAAAACCATTAATCAAATTGATTGACTTAGGCTTTGCTCAATATACCGTTGGTAATTTCGAAAGCACAATTCGAGGAACCGCTGAATATCTTGCACCAGAAATTCTAAAAAACGAAAAGCACGATCATCGAGTAGATTTTTATTCATTGGGAATGCTGCTTTACAGAATAATTTACGGCGACTTTCCATTTGCAACAACCGATGAGTTGGAAATTTATAAAGCTCATATTGAAATGGAAATTGATTTCCCCGAAGTAAATTTATCGAATAAAATAATTGATGTTGTTAAAAAGCTTTTAAGGAAAGATCCCGAAGAGCGGCATTATAATTCAATTCAAATCTTAGATGATCTGGATATTCCGGTTACAGAAGAATTGTACAAAGATTGGGTACCGGCAAAAGTTTTTGCAGATAGAAAAGATTTTCTAACAATTCTGAAAACTTATATTGCCGATTTAAAAAGCAATGAAGTGTTTACTGTTCACGGTTCTGAAGGCGCGGGAAAATCTGCTCTTGTTTATGAAATTTATTCAAGCTTTGACGACACGGTTTTTGTTGACAATCCAAACTCGCTGACAGGAATTAATTTTGCCCGCAGCCTACTTGAGAAAATCGTTTACAATGATTTTGTTTTCCCAAAACTTTCAAATCAACTACTCGGCCAAATTGAAGAAATATTTAAGAGCGAGCCGGATAATTTGTCAGATGAGCTTAAATCAATTATAAATAAGCTGGCTTCCGAGGCTTCATTCATACTTCTTCTCGATGCTTTTAATAATTATGATTCATTTACTTTGGAATTATTCAAAAGCATTATTCCGATATTTCAAGTAAATCATGTAAAAATTATTTTAACCGAAAATACCGACAAACATTTTGCCTCTGATTTTATTTCCAATCTTCGCGAAATAAATTTAACTCCATTTACAGAAGTTCATTTATTGGAATTCCTGGAAAAAAGTTTTTCGCCTTTGTTTCCAAAAGATGAACTTAAGCAGCTAATTCTTTCTTATGCCGATCTGCTGCCGGGAAGCCTAGAAAGTTTTTTGAGAGATATTATTCTTCTTAAAATAATTACTTTTACTCCCGGCGGTGTTTTAATTTCAAAGGATGAAAAATCCATTTCACTTTTAAAAAGTTCGCATGAAGAAATCTATAACATAAGAGTAAAAGGACTTTCGAATAATGAATTAGAAATAGCGCAATTTATTTCTGCGTTTGAGATTTTCATCGATCAAACTTTGATTGCAAAATTTTTCAAGCTTAAACCGGAAAAAGTTTTTAATCTTCTTTCTTCGCTATACAATAAAAATATTATTCATCAAGTTCAGTCAAACCAGAATCCAGCTTTTATTTCCGAAGGATTGAAGAGACATATTTATTCTAAGATTAGTGATAAAAAAGATTATCATTCAAAAGCTGCCGATTTCTTAAAAAAGAATTTTTCGGATTTTAATAAGCCGGAACTCGCCAGACAATTTGAGCTGGCGGAAAAATTTGAAGAGAGCTATAAAATTTCTAAAGAGGAATTAAATCTGGCCGGAAAGATTTTCGCATTCTCTTATCAAAAAAATATTCTGCAGCATATAATTAATTTTCCTTTAAACGACAATATCAAAATAGAAATAGAGTTTGAACTCTGTAAGGTTTTAACAAAGCTGAATGATTATCCATCAGCATTAAAATTAATCGACAAGCTTCTTCAAAAAGATATTGAAGGCAAAATGATTTACGATCTTTTGATCTTCAAAGCAAACTGTCTTACCGGTTCGGGAGAATTACAAAAAGGGAAAGAATTATTGGAAACATTAATTTCCAAATCAGATGATCCGGTAAAGAAAAACAGGATTTTACTTGATATCGCAACAATCAATTTTAATTTGAATCAGTACGATGAAGCTTCAAAAATATTTAATGATATTATCAACCGGAAAGACTGCGAGGAGGAAACTAAAGGTTCGTGCTTTCAAGTGATGGGACTTATTTCTATTTATAAAGATGATGATCTTGATTCTGCGCTTCAATATTTTGAAAAAGCAAATTCGGTTTATGAAAACAGCAGCCTACGATTTAAGCAAGCGCAAATATTAATGAATATCGGCAATATCTATAGTATGAAAGGCGATTCGATTAACTCAACAAATTATTGGAACCGTTCGCTCGACATAAATAAATCAATCGGGAATATTCAGCAGGAAGCAAAACTGTTTTTAAATTTTGGAATATATTACTACAATAATCTGGAGTTTGAAAAGTCAACTAACTTCTATCAAAAAGCGCTTTCAATATTTTTTAGTCTTGGAATTAAAGACGGACTTGGGCTTGTGAAATCAAATTTGGGCGAAGTATTCCTTTCGATGTGCGAATATCAAAATGCATTGGAGTCTTTAAAAGATTCAATCGAAATTTTCCGGCAGCTTCAAAATAAAGAAGAAGAATTGCAGGCGCTGTTTATGCTCGGTAAATTATATTTTATAATCGGCGATTTCGAACAACTGAATCAGATTATAAAAATATTCGAATCGGAAATGAATGAAGGAACAGTTGCAGAAAAACATAAGCTAAACCATCAATACTTGGTTTGTTTGTTTGATACATCAGGCGAAGATTTAGAACCTGTGCTCAAATCACTAATAAATATTAAAAACAAATTATCTGCCGAAGAGGGGAAATACGATTATTATCAATGCATAATGATGATAATAAATGTTATGATCAGGCTGAGCAAACCAAAAGAAGCTTATAAAGAATTGCTTTCGGAATTTATTATAAAAATATGCCAAGAAAATAATTTACTCGATGCCGAAAGAAATTATGTACTCGGAAAGCTAAGTGAATCAGAACCTTCGCTGGGATTAAAATCGCAAATAGATTATTACCAATCGGCTTATGAGCTGATACAAAATTTGCATATAACAGAATTGACCTGGAAAATCTTGTTTGCCCTTTCCGATTCATATAATAAGCGGGGCAACCTAAATAAGGCAAAAGATTTTGTAAAATATTCTAAAGAATTAATAAATTTTATTGCAGGAAATATAAAAGACTCGCGGCTAAAAAATATTTATCTCCAGGAACCCGAAAGAAAACAGACAATAGAACGGCTGGAATATTTCGAAGCTCAATTTTAAGCAATGGGAAAACCTCACGTAAAAATAAAAATCTATTCTGACGTAGAAGACGTTTCATCAATTAACTCAGCGATGAAGCAATTGGAATTAAAAAATCTATCTATTTCACCTTCCTTCCCGCAAAGATTTACCGTTGGCGATGATGAAATAATTATTCTTCAAATTAAAAGCATCGAATCGAATTATTTAAATAGAATAATAAAACTTAAAAACGATATTAGAAATAAAATCATATTCCTAATCCCGGAAAACAATGCATTGCTCGTAAGCTCAATTGCAAAGCTTGGTTACTTGGATATTTATGTACTTCCATACGAGCTTTACATGTTTATATCTTATGTTGAAGAGGTGATAGTAAATAATGCTTATCTAACTTCAACAAAAAATACAGAAGGATATGGATCAGATATTTATGACTTCAATTCAATTATCGGAAATTCGGTTGAACTATTACGCACGATTAATCTTGCAAGAAAAGTTGCCGAGAAAACCGATGTAAATGTGCTTATTCGCGGAGAGACAGGAACAGGCAAAGGGCTTATCGCAAGAGCAATTCACAAAAACAGCAAATCATTTACGGGTCCGTTTGTAGATATTGTTTGCTCTTCAATTCCGGAAAATCTACTTGAATCAGAATTATTCGGATATGAACCCGGCGCTTTTACCAATGCTAAAACCAGGAAGATAGGATTGTTTGAGCTTGCTGAGAACGGAACTTTATTCCTTGATGAAATCGGCGACCTAAGCATAAACATTCAAAAAAAATTATTGCGGGCAATTGAAAAGAAATTAATCAGGCGTTTAGGAGGATTAACTGATATTCCGATTAACGCCAGAATAATTTCCGCAACTAACATGAACCTGGAAGACTTAATTGAAAATAATATTTTCCGCAGGGATCTTTATCATAGGCTGAATGTGGTTACATTAGAAATGCCGCCGCTTAGAAAACGCGAAAGCGATATTCTTTTATTAGCAAAATATTTTATAAAAGAATTTAACCGCCAATTTGGAAAATCTATAACAAAGATTAATAACGAAGCAAAAGAATTTATTTCAACCTATCCCTGGCCGGGAAATGTACGTGAAATTAGAAACGCAATTGAAAGAGCCGTATTATTAACCGAAGGGACGACAATAAAATACAAAGACCTTTCACATATTCTTACTTCGCAGTCATCACTTCAAATACAAACCAGCAGCGAAACGATTTACTCGCCTCATCAAATTAAACTTGATTTAACCTATACAAAAATTAATATAAAGAATCTTGAACAAATTTATGCGAAAGAAGTTTTACAAAAGACTAAAGGGAATAAATCTAAAACTGCGCGCATCCTTGGAATCTCAAGACCAAAATTAAACGCATTACTGAATTGACTTTTATAGCAAGAAATTAAAATCAAAATCGTTCTAAACTATTTAAAAATATTTCTAATTATTTTAACAATAAGCAATTATCTTCAGGTAAAAATTATTCATAAATTAATATTTTAATAATTAGCCAAATTTTGTAAAAAATTTTTACAACTCACCTAATATTTCCGGCCTTTTTCGGTAATAACTACCTTACAAACAATTTCAACTTAAGTTATTGAGCAAAAACTCAAATATTCATTACGTGGCATAAACATTGAAACTATAAAAGTGCTTAAAATATCTATTTTCAATAATACGAGGGAAAATTATGCGTAAAACTATTTTCACTTCTCTCCTCAGTATTTTACTTTTTGTTGGGGGTTTTGCAAAGGAACCACAAAAAAAAGGTAAAGTCGAGGAAGCTGTTCGGTACAGAACAACCCAAAGTACAGCAACTTTGGATGTAAACACCGCTACGGCAGTTCGCACCTCTTTTGCTGTGTCCGATATTTATCAATCAACTTTAACAAATGGCTCAAACGCTCAACTTGAAGCGTTGGGAAGCAGATATGCATTTGCTCAGTCTAACTCACAGTTGGATGAACTTGGAAGCCGTTATGCTTTTGCACAATCTAATTCACAATTGGATGAATTAGGAAGCCGTTATGCATTTGCTCAATCTAATTCACAATTAGATGAACTTGGAAGTCGTTATGCATTTGCACAATCCAATTCACAGTTAGATGAACTTGGAAGCCGTTATGCATTCGCACAATCTAATTCTCAATTAGATGAATTAGGAAGCAGATATGCATTTGCACAATCTAATTCACAGTTAGATGAACTTGGCAGTCGTTATGCATTTGCTCAATCTAATTCTCAGCTGGATGAATTGGGAAGCCGCTATGCATTTGCTCAATCTAATTCTCAATTAGATGAACTTGGCAGTCGTTATGCATTTGCTCAATCTAATTCTCAGCTGGATGAATTGGGAAGCCGCTATGCATTTGCACAATCTAATTCACAATTAGATGAACTTGGAAGCAGATATGCATTCGCTCAATAAAAGTAATTATGAAGGCTTAATTACAAATTAAAGTTTAAAAATAAGCCTTTGATGGAACAAACCATTAAGGGCTTATTTATTTTTAAATTGGGCAAAGGGAAGTGTTGTGGAGAAGGAAAATTGTCATTTTAACATTTTAAAAAAACTTGGTAACCTAAAACAAAACCCGTTTCCAACCGAAATATTCATGTTAGTATTTTTAACCTGGTATCTGCAAAATGAAAATTGCGAAAGTGAAATTTCACATCGGGGAAATTATGCCGCACAAGACAAATCATTTATTGAAGCAAATCAATTTGAAACGGCACAAAGCAAAAATGCTGATTCACATAGCGATCTGGAAGCTGCACATAATCAATTTGATGCCGCACATAGCGTTCTAACAATTGCACATTGCCAATTTAAAGCCGCACATTGTGATCTGATAACCGCGCACGACGTTCTGAACTTTGCACATAACGAAATTGCTACTGCACATAGCCAAATGGAAGACGCACATAATGTTTTGATTTCGTCATATAACGAAATGACGGACGCACATAACGTTCTGAAAACCGCACATAGCCTTCTGAAACCTTCACATAAACCCATAGAATTGGCAAAAATCACATTATTTTGCAAAAAAAGAGGTTTGAGCGGACAAAAAATGAACGATTTTAATAGTCTTTTTGACAGCATTAAAAAGTTAAACGGCTCATCACAAGTTATAAAAAATGGACTTTCAGAATGTAAAATTGAAATGAAAGAAAGCTCTCCAAATTTAAAATCATTTAGAATGAATTACCGTAAACAAACCCAAAAAATAATCAACACAAATGCCTCAAAAGGGCGGGTTTGTTTTAATCAACAAAATAAAGCGGAAAGGAGTCAGAGATGACTAACCACGAAAAAAACCACGCAGACATGTATAACGATGTATTTTCCACAATGGAAAATGAAAAGACAGCAATTGCGGATACCCCGGCACTACTGGAAGACCAGCAGGAGCTTGGCGAAAATATTGTATCCATAAATAAGCACAACAAGGAGTATATGGATGCAATAAAAGGCAAGACGAAAGAAAAGCATAATGCAATAGATTATGCGATAATGTTAGTTAACCCGATTAAGTCCGCCGTTTCTTCGTTTGGTTCAAAAACAAAAAACGAGCGGCTGAAGGAAATTACTTAGATAAGCGAGTACGGTATGGGCAGGTTAAGTGAAAATGATTTTAAAAGTACAATGAACTCAATACTCGATGAAGCAAGAAACAATACGGCAGCTATTTCTGTCAGCCACAAAATTACTGCCGATCAAATAGCGGCTACGCAAGCTGCGGTTGATGGGGTAACTAAAAAATCCGGAGACAAAGATACAAGCTTTAACGACCGGAGCGCTTTGCGCAAAAATTTGACTGCTGACTTTGATAACACAGATGATCTTTTAATCAATCGTTACGATAAGGACATGGAGCTAATCCGGGCATCAAACGTTGATGTTTATAATAAATATAAATCGGCAAGAGTGATAAAGGATCTTGGAGGAAGCCACAACGGCGGAGAAGATACGCCGCCGCAAACTCCCCCGGCACAATAGTAACCTCACCTTGCCTCGTCTCCGATGAGTCGAAGCAGGCCGGCTAAAGCCACCCTCTCCCCGTCTAAGCCGGGCAGGCTTAGCAAGGAGAGGGTATTTAAATTTCCCTTCTCCTTTATAAGGAGAAGGCTAGGGATGAGGTTGCAAAATATTTGATGTTTTTAATTTGGGAAATAAGTAAGTTGTACAAGCATTTGCAGAGACACTATGCAGAACAACGACAGGGCAGATTAGCAAGGGCTGAGCTTCTTATATGTACAAACCGAAAAGACAAGAATGCTATGATGGAGTAGTGGAATAATAATATATGCAAATTAATAAGACAGCATGACTTGCCTGTGGCAAGCAGGTAGGAACTGCACAAAATATAAAGGTGAACGTGCAGAACGACAAGACAGTTAAAAAGCCTAAGCTATTGGACAGTGTACGAAATGATTTGCGGGTAAAGCATTATTCACGGAAGACTGAAGAGAGTTACATTTCATGGATAAAACAATTCATAATATTTAATAATAAGATACATCCTGAAAAATTGGGCGCAGAGGAAATCAAAAAATTTGTTAATTATCTTGCAGTTGAAAGACACGTTTCGGGTTCAACTCAAAACCAGGCTTTAAACGGAATACTATATTTATATAAAAATGTTTTGAAGAAGGATATTGGATGGATAGACGGTATAAGATATGCACAAAGGAAAAAACATTTACCAGTTGTATTAACAAAAGATGAACTGAACAAAATATTTTCTAAGTTAGATGGTATTGCACTTTTAATTTCAAAACTTTTATATGGCAGCGGAATGCGGTTAAATGAATGTCTTAAAATTAGGGTGCAGGATGTAGACCTAGATTATAAAGTGATAACTGTTCGGGACGGTAAAGGCGAGAAAGATAGAATAACAATTTTGCCGGACAAGCTCATTATCGATCTACGCGAACTTATTAAGAAAGTTAAGAATTTATATAATAAAGATCTGAGCAAGGGAAATATAGAAGTACCTCTTCCGTATGCACTTAATAAAAAATATCCAAATGCAAGTAAAGAATTTAATTGGCAGTATTTGTTTCCAGCTAAGAATATAGTTTATAATGAAGGTGAGAAAAGAACATATAGGATGCATTTGCATGAGAGTACATTCCAGAAATTGTTTAGAGATGCGGTTAGAAAAGCAGAAGTGACAAAGCAAGCAACGCCGCATACATTAAGACATAGTTTTGCGACACACCTATTACAAAGCGGCTATGATATAAGAACTGTGCAGGAATTATTAGGGCATCATTCTGTAAAAACTACAATGATATATACACATGTTTTGAATAGAGGCATAGGTGTTAGGAGCCCGTTGGATTAATGGTTGATAGATACGAAAGAATGGACGTAACTATTGACTGTGGAAAAAAAATATTCTAATGTTAAGTAGTTATTTAGAAAGAATATAAAAGAATTTAAAATAAATAGAGCGGTTGATAGACCCGCCAAAAGACGGGAGAAATTTCTTAAATAACAGCCGAATTGATAACCGCCGATTCGGCTCAAGTAATAGTTAGGCATATAATTAAAGGTTTATTGTATGGACCATATTCGTATCTTAAATCAAATTATTTCTAAAGATAATATTGTGAAGGCATTTCATTATGCATATTACGACAGAATAAATAATGATTATTATTATGATTATTTTGAAATGGAGTTTGTATATAAGAATAAAGATAAAATCATAAATGAAATATTGGAAGAAATTAAAGACTTAAATTCTTACGCTCAACGAACCGCATATGCCTATTATCCTCCCAAAAACGAATTATGTTTTAGACGTATGATTTATATTCCTTTTAAAGATTTGGTTTTAAGATATGCATTTACGATAGTGCTTGCTGAATATATTGATCCTGAATTATCCAATAATTGCTTTGCCAATAGAAAAGCTGAGAAGAACCCTTCCAAATTTTCCTTTTTACAAAATTTTGCAACTGAATCTTGGCCGAATTTTTGCGATTGGCAAAAGAAATCTATAGAAACTTATTCTCTTTTATTGAGAACTGATATCTCTTCGTTTTACGATTCAATTTCTCATGAATATTTATGTGCAACTGTAGCTGATTCCTTAACAATTCCGAATGATAGTCAAGTTATGAAGCTTTTCAAGAAAATTCTTTCTGTACCAGTTATATCTTACTCTAATCTTACGAATCAAGTTTTATCGTCTGAAGAATTAAAGCAAGGCCTACCTATAGGCAATAACACTGAAGGATTTTTAGCTAATGTATATTTAAAAAATGTTGACGATAAAATGCAATTTGATAATACTATCTTCGGAAGATATAATGATGATATGCGAATATTTTCTAATGAAAAAACTGAAATATTTAGAGCAATATTAGTTCTTCAAGAACTACTTCTAGCGAAGGGATTAAACCTAAATGCAAGTAAAACAGAGATTGCAGAAAATAAGGAAGAAATAGAAAAACTTAGATCAAAAATTTATGATGTTTATGAATATATGGACGATACAGAACTTAAAATAGAAAGTGAGTTGGAATCAAAGGTTGACAAGCCTTTTGAAGATTTTAGCGGCACATTCGAAGAAGGCGATCAATTAGATAATAAATCAGCCAAAGATTTTTGCAAGTCACTTAGCGCAAGAAATTCATCTGATGTACTACTTGTTTCGCTAGGTAATAGAGCACCTTGGCATATTCATGGATTAGGAGAAATATTAACAAAATGGAAAGGTAGTAGTAAACACGCAAGTTGGCTTTTAATACAATCTATCTTTTTCGATGAAATACCCGATGAAACAAGAAATAAGGCAAAGGAAAAGTTATTTGAATTATTAAAAAATCCTGAAGTGTGTACTTATGGTAAATACAGATTAATTCATCATCTTGTAAAACTTCGAGGTTCTAACACAAATTATTCTAGATATGTTGATTCAATGTCAACAGATGAAAAAGAACAACTAAAAAATATTTCTATTTCTTTTCTGAACAAACCTGCTTTCGAATTGAATATTGTTTCACTTTATTTATTACGGATTCTCGGAGATGTTAAAGAAAACCTCGAAAAGCTAGTTAATGAAAAAGCTTTAAAACCTATTGCTGACCCAATTAAAAATGCCTTATCATATTTTGATGGTACAGAAATCAAAACAGAAAATCTAAATCTTATATCTGAATATGAAATAGATGATTTACCTGTACCGTATTAATATGCCTAACCAGCTTTTCCACCCGACCGCGTTTTCATTGCGACGGTATTAGTATTTTCGGGTTGAGTGGTAAAGGTAAGCATTGTTGTTTGGCGTTGTTCTGTTAAATAAAATTGTTAAAAATTATTTGCGTAGCTTTTCAGTTCTGCGTTGTTGTTCGGGGCGGACGGGTGAAAAGCCACGCCGTTATGTGTCTATCAAATGAATGAGGAAAACGAAAATATTATTTGTCTTTTAGATGTCCTCGGATTTGAGAGTTTATTCAATAAACTTGGTCTTGAATCTATTGAAACCAAATACAAGGAATTAATAGAAATAGTTGAACAACAAAATATTGGTTTAGCTTTTACAGTTGGACCTGAAGGACATCCTGTAATTGGTTTTGCTGGGATTGAATCTGCATATTTCAGTGATTCAATAATTTTCTGGTGCAAATATGACATCATTAGATTAGAAATCCTTTTGCAGTGTATGTGCGAACTATTATGCAAATCAATTGAGATTGGTTTACCGCTTAGAGGTTCTGTAAGCGTTGGGAAAGTAAAGATTGATAAATCTAAAAGTATTTTCTTGGGTCAACCAATAATCACTGCTGCGCGTGCTGAAGTTGTTCAAAAATGGATTGGAATTACATTAAGTAAGATTTTCAATGATAAGCCATACAATGGTGGTTTTAAAGCTGATGTTATATTGCAATATGATAAGCATATTAAAGAAGGTGGACAAGACAAAGTAATTCCATTAGTAATTGATTTTCCAAGACATTGGAGATTAAAACGCGGTTCCTCTTTAATTGAAGCTATTGACAAACTTAATGACGATGAACGATATGCTGATTATTACAATAACACCATTGCTTTTGTAAAGTATTCAGAGGAAAATCACGATTGGTGGATGAAGCATCCTGAGTATATAAAAGAACTGAATCGAAGAAAGTTAGAAGAAAGTAAAAGAAAGAAATAAGATTATCATTTAGAAAAACTGGAAGACACATAACCCGCAAATCAAAGCGACTGCTTTAAAGTTTGCGGTACTGTACAAGTTTTAGAGTTGAGTTGTAAAAGTAAATTGCTCTTTGAATGTAGTTAAAAAAATAAGTTAATAAATAATTATCGGCATTTGTTTTCAAAGCTGCATTGCTGTTCATGGGCAGCGCTTTATTTGCAATGCCGTTAGTGTGCAAGCGTAAATCAAAGGAATGCTCAAAAATGTCTAGTTTCAAAGGTGCAGAAAAATTAAAATTTGAGAGATTATTTGGAATGAGTTCTGGTTATGTTTTAGATTTTTCAAATAGAACATTTGGTGATATAATTTTAGAGATTACAGGAATTAACGTTTATGATGAGGTAAATTATGGTGGCTCTAAAGCAAATCGTCTTCGAACATTTTGGAATCACGAATCAGATTATAATGTTTCAAAATTGAATTCCACTTTACTCGAACATTGGAAGACAATAAATGAGAATAATATAAATGAAAGTGATATGAAGTTATATGAAGATTGTTTAATAATTATAGAAAAATTTGGTCAAAGTTCAATTGAAGAACATCTTGAAGCAATCCAGCCAAACTTTGATGAAAAAGATTTTTCCTTATTAGCGAAATCAATTAGAGATACAATTCAACAAAATGAACCAGAAGTAGCATTGGATAGATTGCATACTTTTGTTGTAAAGTATATTCGAAGCTTATGCGATAAACATAAAATTACCTATGATAAAGATAAGCCATTACATAGTTTCTTCGGTGAATATGTTACACACCTTAAAGAGCAAAGAATTGTTGATTCTCAAATGACTGAAAGAATACTAAAATCTTCTATTTCTATTTTGGAAGCATTTAATCAGGTTAGAAATAATCAAAGTTTTGCTCACGACAATCCTATATTAAATTACAACGAAAGTATGTTAATCTTTAAAAATATTTCTAGCATAATTAATTTTATTCAAGCAATTGAGAAACCAAAGTTCACAATTAAGGAAGAAGATGTTAAAGAGGAATCAGATGATTTACCTTTTTAGCTATAGAGGTTGCACACTAACCAGTGGCTCAAGGCGACAGCGTATTCACACTCGGCATTTTAGAAAATTTATTGTTAGTCGTTTCGTTTCAAGTTTCTTGTTTAAGGTAGTTGTGCTATGAAAGTTTTTTGTAATTATAAAAATTATTAACAAGTACGGCATTGTAGTTCTGGGCTGCGCCTTAGCCACACGCCGTTATATGCACAAAATTGAATCTATAATTTCTTCTTAAAATTGGGTATCTTTAGCAAAGAAAAATCAAATAGGTAAAAAAGTGAACTCAAAGCACTTGATAATAAATGGCGATTCTAGATATATGGGCGAACTAAATGATGAATCTGTTCATTTAGTAATCACATCTCCACCATATTGGCAATTAAAAGACTATGGAACTGAGGAACAAATTGGTTTTAATGATAGCTATGAAAGTTATATAAACAATCTTAATCTTGTTTGGAAAGAATCTTTTCGTGTTCTTCATAACGGCTGTCGTTTGTGTATTAATATTGGCGACCAATTTGCGCGTTCAGTATATTATGGGCGATACAAAGTAATCCCCATACGAACAGAAATAATAAAGTTCTGCGAGACGATTGGTTTTGATTATATGGGAGCTATTATTTGGCAAAAAGTTACTACTACAAATACTACTGGCGGCGCAACCGTTATGGGGTCCTTCCCATATCCGCGCAATGGAATTCTAAAGTTAGATTACGAGTTTATTCTCATTTTCAAAAAAAATGGAATTGCGCCAAAAGTATCTAAAGAAAACAAAGAACTTTCCAAGATGACCACTGAAGAATGGAATACATATTTTCAAGGGCATTGGAATTTTGGAGGCGCAAAACAAGATAGCCATATTGCAATGTTCCCCGAAGAACTCCCAAAACGACTTATTAAAATGTTTTCATTTGCCAGTGATACAATTCTTGATCCATTTCTCGGAAGTGGAACTACTTCTTTAGCAGCGAAGAACTTAAATCGAAATTCTGTAGGTTATGAAATCAACTCTGAATTTATTTCAAATATCAAAGACAAATTATCAGTTAAAGAGAATAAAATATTTGAAGAACATTCATATGAGTTTGTCAAGCAAGGAAATATTCAATTAGATTTCCAAAAAGAAATTGAAAACCAACCATACATTTTTAGAGACCCACATAAACTTGATAAGAAAATTGACGTTAAGAAACTTCAGTTTGGTTCAAAGCTTGATAATAATGGTAGCAAGAGAGAGGAATATTATTCTGTAAAAGAAATAATTAGCCCAGAATTATTAAAGTTAAGTAATGATTTAATTGTAAGGTTAATTGGAGTAAAAGAAAATGTAGAAGTTAACGGGAAAGCAAAGGAATTTCTTATTAATAAAACAAGAGGACAAAAAGTATATTTGAAATACGATGATCAAAAGTATGATGATAAAAACCAATTGCTTTGCTATCTCTATTTACAAAATAAAACATTTATTAATGCTCATCTTATTAAAGAAAAATTAGCTCTTGTTGATACTACCATCAATTTTAAATACAAAAATAGATTTCTTCATTTACTCGGGAATAATAATGGCTAAAGAGTGGATTCTAAATAGTGTAATGAATCGTTTCCAACTTAACTTCAAGCGTAATGTTGGCCCAACATCAGAATCAATTAGAAAATGTGCACCTAAAACTGTTGAAGAATGGGAAGAATACTATTTTAAAAATGTTAAAAGTAAAGAACACATTACTGAACTTGGTAAAAAACTTTATGTGAAAATAACTGAAGTCGTTCAAGCAGAACTCGACGATATTTCTGAACAAGATTGTATTGAATATATGATTAATCTTGTAATAAGTCGCACCTTTGACGGGTATATGACTGAGATAGAAACAATTTATGGACAGCTTGAAAAGATTTTAGGAATAAAAATTGAACCTGCCCCAGATGATTGGGACAGACTTTTTAATGTTGATTTCTTTATAAAAATAAATGATAAATATATTGGTCTTCAAATAAAACCTGTTAATGATGGTATTCAACTCCCAGAAATTTTTAAAGAACGAGCTATTCAAGAAGAAACCCACCTTAAATTCACTGAAGTATTCGGCGGAAAAGTATTTTATGTTTTTTCAACAAAGATAAATGGCAAAAAGGAAATTGTTAATAAAGGAATTATTGAGGAAATCAAAAACGAAGTCGAAAGATTAAAAAAATCATAAAGTGCATATAACAAGCCAATCAAGCGGACGCCGTTTTCGCCCTTGGCGTTTTTGTAATTATTGGCTTGGTCGTTCCGTGTTAAGTTTCTTGTTCAAAGTTGTAAGGTAAAATAAATTTATTAAGTATTATTAGCAGTTGTTATTTAAGCGGCATCCTTGTTCGGTGGCGCCGCTTATCGGCAAGGCCGTTAGGTGCTTAATCATTTTGTGAGGGAGTGAAATCCCCTCTTTAAATAACTTCTTTTTTCAATCACACTCGAAAGGAGGTTAACTATGAGTAAGATTATTTCTTACTTAATAAAGAGGAAGCACGCTCTTGATTTAACGAACAGAATTCTAAGTAGCTAATCACTCTTAGAATAACCTGGCTCTATTTAGGCACTCAGTCCGGAATGAACAAATCTAAATAGAATAGTTGAATCGGAGGCAAGTACCCTTTGGTACAATAGGGAAAGCTTACAATAAGATTGATAACCTGTTGTTAGCAGAACCCGTGCCTCCCTCTATGATTAAACAGCCTAACGGCATTGGCAATATTTTTAAGAACACAATCACAAAAGGATTATTTATGGCAACTTCAAAATGTTCTTCGTGTGGTTCTCACTCATTTGAGATGGTTACTAATGAACCACACAATTCAAATTATAAATATAATTTTATCCAATGCTCTGGCTGCGGCGCTGTCATTGGCGTAACTGAATTTTTTAACATTGGTCAAATATTAAATGAACATGAAGAAATAATTAAAAAGATACAAGACCAGCTCAATTATATTTCTTCGATGGTTTACAACATGCAACACTAAGATCAACATTATTATTTTTCTTTAGCATTTCTTTTGCATGTTTACTTAAGGATTTTTTAGTTTTTTTATTCATAATTAAAGCCGCACCTAACCCGCCAATCAACTTGACCGCTTTATGCGGTTTGGGTTGGTTGCTGTTTTCGGCTTTTGTTTTTTCATTTTTCATTGTTGTCTAAGTTTATTAATTATGAAATATTTTTTTTAATTATTGGCATTGTCCTTTTAACTTAGCCCTTTGTTCTGGGCGGACAAGTTATCGGCAACGCCGTTAGCTGGTTAAGTAAGGAGAATTTATGGAACAATTAGAATGGTATGAGGCAGTAGAAAAAGTTGAGCCATATGTCGTTCGTATATCAACACCTAGAGGAACTGGGACTGGATTTTTTGTATCTAAAGCTAAAACAAATTCATTTTGTGCTATCGCAACAGCCGCACATGTTGTTGACTTTGCGCATTATTGGGAAGAACCTATTCGATTAGATCATATTGCATCAAATAAATCTTTAGTGATTAGAGAAAATGAAAGAGCTGTATTTGTTGATTCAAATAGAGATACGGCTGTAATTCTTTTTAACAATATTGATTTTATTATTCCAGATGAAATGCTAATCTTGGCACCAAAAGAAAAGTATCTAAAAGTTGGTATTGAAGTAGGTTGGTTAGGGTTTCCAGCAATTGGTGGTGCAGACCTTAGTTTTTTTACTGGAAGAATAAGCTCATGGGTCCATAGCCAAGATGCTTATTTAGTAGATGGAGTTGCAATAAATGGTGTCAGCGGCGGTCCAGCTTTTCATCTCTCTGGTCAAGACATTTTTTTAATTGGTGTTGTTTCTGCATATATACCAAACAGAGCTACTGGAGAATCATTACCCGGTCTTGGGGTAATAAGAAATATTACTCAATTTCATGAATTGATTCCAACATTTGATTCTTTAGATCAAGCAAAGTCACAAGAAACACCAGCATCTGTTCTAACACCAGTTAGTGATGCTGAAAGTAATGTTCAAGTAAAAACAAAACACACCAGCTAACCAGCTTTTCCACCCGACCGCCTTTTCATTGCGGCAGTATTAATGTTTTTGGGTTTGGCGAAAAAGGTAAGCATTGTTGTTCGGTTTTGTTCTGTTAAATATAATTGTAAATAATTATTGGCAGTGTCTTTTCAGTTCGGTATTGCTGTTCGGGGCGGACGGGTGAAAAGCCACGCCGTTAGAACACAACAAATAATGGAGTAAGAAATGAAAAAGATATATTTATTCTTTCTCGTATCTTTAGTAGTTATGAGCGGTAGTGATTTTGCCCAGAAAGGTAAAAATTCCATAAAAGATAAAACGAAACCTAAAAGCTCTACTGTTAAATTAAAAAATTATATTAATGAATTAGATAAACTTTGTGGAATATGGGAAATAATTGAGGATGGAAGTAAGAGTTATCTAAAAGTAACAAGAGACAAATCGGGCAAATATATTTTTGATAAAGGAGGTGAATATCAAGGTAAACCTCTTTTCAATCCTTTCATGTTAGAAAATGGAGATATGATTTATCTCATTCCAACCAATGGTAAACTAGTAGGTAAGTTTGATTCATATAATTTTTACGCGACTCACGGACAATTATATAATTATCAAGTTACACTTGAACCTAAGTCTGATAATCTTATGAACTATTCTGAATATTGTTCGATAAGGGGCGGCGAAAATATTCAATATAAGGCAACAAGAATTAGTAGTTACGAAATACCAATTAAAGATATAACAAAAAATTTTCTTGGTTCTTGGGGTTGTATGGGACAACAATCTGTAATTATTTCTTACGCAAATAATAAATATAAATTTGATTGGGATGGATTTGGAGGGTACATTGATTATTATGAATATGTATCTTTTTTTGATAAAAAACTAACTCTAAAACCCGAAAAAGGGAATAATATAGTTGTTACATTAATTAACCAAAAAGAAATCGAAATTATTTTTGGAAAATATTCTAATGGTACTTATAATGCACAGCAATGTGTTAAATAAGTTCGTTACATATAAGTCTAAATTAAAAGCTGTGTTCTAACAAGCAACTCAACTTGACCGCTTAATTCGGTTCGGCTTTGTTGTTGTTTTGGCTTTACGTTTTTCGTTTAACATTGTTGTTCCAGTTTATTTAGTTATGAAATATTTTTTTAATTATTGGCGTTATCTTCTTTTGGTTGACTTCGCTTAC
>JAMCWE010000225.1 GCA_023475265.1 Bacteroidota bacterium | reverse complement strand
ATTGGATTTGGTGCTTAGAGGATGATATTTATTTGACAGCTGAATGTTTGAGCCAATTAATCTCCCATAGGGAAAAGAGGTTATTAATTCCATTACGTCTTAACAGTACTGGGAAGGTAAATGATTTTACTGCCATAATTTATGATTTGCATACACCATTTCACAAAGAGGTAAGAAGAGGAACGGTTAATTCGGTTTTTACATCCGGATATAAGTCTCCTGAAATGCATGAGGTACAAGAGTTCACCTTCGAGGGACTTTTGATAAATCGGACTATTGTTCAAGAAATCGGGTTACCCAAACGAGACCTATTTATTTTTGGAGATGATACAGAATACGCGTTGAGAATTAGATATAAATTAGGGGAGAAAATATTTCTTGTACCCAAAGCTCGTGTTATCCGTAAAATTAATGAAACACTTCGAACGCGTTACGAATGGAGGGATTTTTATCTCGAGCGTAATACTCAGTATTGTATTTTAGCATACGGAGAAAACAGCAAATTCAAGATTGTACAGTTGCTTGTACGTAATATTTTGTTTTCCTACCGATGTCTTGTGAAAGCCTCGGGCAAGAATAAATTTTGTTTCCCGGTAGTGGTATTATATGATATTATTAAAAATAGAAATCATTTTCCACAAAGATTCTTGCCTCCCACGAATAAATTGTCCAAATGATCCGAATCGCCTACATCATGCATGTCTCCTACTTTTGGATAAAACAGAGACCGCATTCAATTGCAGAAATTCTAAATAAGTTTTTTGACTTAACAATATTCCATTTGCATCCGTTAATGCCATCATCGAAGCGCTACAACAAAAACGATTTCAATGACAACACTCATATAAAATTGTTGCTTTTCCCCAAAAACAAAAAGTATCATCTCATCAAATATTTTAATAGAATTTATTTAAGAATGCGTCTGAAAAAATTGCTTGCAACCAGGTTTGATGTTTTATGGCTTACTCACCCAGTCTTATTAGATTTTATAAGTGTAAGACAATTACAAAAAATGTTTCTGGTTTATGATTGTATGGACCTCAATGCAGAATTTCCGGACCCGCAAAAGTCCTTGTACACAACGAACAAAATGCAAGAAAACGAAAGACTGTTGATAGAAAGCAGCAAACTGATAATATGCTCTTCCGATTCTTTGAAAAGTGAACTGACAAAAAAATATAATTTGGACAGGGAGGTTTTTGTAGTTAATAACGGGATAAATCTTCAAGACTATGAGCTAGACTCTAACCTGAACTGCAGAAATAACAAAGAAAGAATTCTCACATACGTGGGCACAATTTCCAGTTGGATGGATTTTGAATTGATCCTACATAGCCTAAACTATGTGCCTAATTTAGTATACCATCTGTGGGGACAATTGGAGATTGCAATTCCTAAACATGAAAGAATAATTTACAACGGTATCGCGGCAAAGAAGGAGATAATTAGAATTTTGCGAAACTCGACTGGAGCGGTAATGCCTTTCAAAAAAAGTATTTTTACAGATTGTATTGATGCAGTCAAACTTTATGAATACATCTATAGCTGTGTCCCATCAATTGTAATTAGTACAAGGGAAACAGAGCGGTTAAATGAGTATGTGTATTGTTATAAAGATGAAAAAGACTATCTGCGTCTAGTTCAACAATCCGTTACGGGGAAATTGTCTCTAAAAAAGGGGGTAAGGGAACATTTTGAATTTGTCGATAATAATAGTTGGGAAGTTCGTGCTGAGAAGTTGAAAATGATAATCGATAATAAAATAGTCAATGTGCTGAATGAGCACTAGTCCGTTTGTATCTGTAATAACAATTAATTGGAATTCATTCATCATGACTAGGGAATTTCTTAATTCTGTACTATGCCAATCATATACAAATTATGAAATAATAGTTGTTGATAATGGTTCGAATGATGATTCATCACAACGACTAGAAGAATTATTTCAAGACGTATCATGGATAAGAAATGAAAAGAATACAGGTTTCAGCAGAGCATGTAATCAAGGAATTCGATTATCACTAATGCATGGAGCTGATTTTGTCTTAATTGTAAATAACGATACTTTAATTGATCCCAATCTCCTTTCCACCTTCATAAATACTTCGGCTAATCTCAAAAGTCCCGGTGTGTTAACATGCAACATTTTAAATGGTTCAGGTGATAAAGTATGGTATTCTAACGGTTACTTGGATAAGCAATTACTGGAACCTCGGAACAGAATGCTCAAAGATAAATCCGGCGAGTTTTTGGTGGAGGTTACTTTTATCTCCGCTTGCTGTATGTTCATCCCCAAAGCCGTATTAAGGATAGTTGGAGGTTTTGACGAAAAGTTTTTTTTGTATTATGAAGACGTTGATATATGCTTACGCATGGTGGAAAAGAGCATCAAATTATTTTGTTTGAACAAGAATATGGTGCTCCATCACATATCTTCGACCACAAAGACTTCGCAAAAAAAGAGGATTGTTAATTTTAAGCCTGAAGCCTATTATGGTAGAGTCAAGGGAAGAATCATACTTCTTAAGAAATACAGCGCCAAGGGTTTTAATTTTGTCGCATCTTTGTATACTGCGAGTAAAATAATTAAATATCTCTTAGGCTTTTTAGTACTCATGCGATTTAAAGCTTTCTTGGCTGTTTGCAATGGAATAAAAGAAGGTTTTAGCTATAAAGCAAACGACAATATGGATGCATTAACTAAAATCATAGATCAAAAACTTTGAAGCTGCTTGAAATCACTAGATCATTTTATCCGTCAGTGGGCGGATTGGAAAAATTTGTTAATGACCGTTTGCAAATCTACAAGTCCTTAGGAGTTAATTTTAGAATATTAACCACAACATTTAGTAACGAGAAGCAAGATGGGTTGGGGAAACGTGACAATTGTTATTATGTTAAACAATATACTCCTTACAATTATACTCCTAAGATTAAAAAGTATTTCAGCGATGATTACGATTTAATCAGCATCAATCAAGTTGGAAGATATTTTAGCGATAGGGCTATTTTATACTATGGTGGTATTGGTAAAAAAATTGTTCTTACACCGCACTTTACATTTCATACACAAAGATTTAGTACTCTGAAGAAAATTCACACCGCATTTGTTATCAATCAAGTTTTACTGAAATGCACGAAAGTCATATGCTTCACAGAGTATGAAAAAGATTATTGGAATTCCATTCATCGGGTTCCTAATGAAAAATTGCACGTGATACCTCATTATTTCGAAAGAATAGGTCTTGAGCGGTACGAATATTATGAGGACGGAAAATATTTGTTTTATTTGGGACGAGCTGATAGAAATAAAAAGCTTGACTTGTTTATTCATTCATTTCATGCTTTGAAGGATACAGGATACAAATTAAAGCTTACTGTTAATATTTCTGATCTCAGCGTGGCATCGAGGGAAATTGTGTCGAAATATAATAGAATCGAATTGCTTGGATATATTTCGGACGATCAAAAGAATGATTATTTAAGAAATTGCTCGGCAGTCATTTACCCGAGTGAATTTGAGGCGTTTGGCCATGCTCTTTTAGAAGGTTCAAATTTTAAAAAGCCAATTCTGTGTAGCAACATTGAAGTATTTAATGAGATATTAGATCAACGCGGAACTATTTTCTTTGATAATTCACCCGGTGGAATCAAGGATGCACTACTTAAATTTTATGAATTGGGAATTGAAGAAAAGAAAATAATGGGCGAATATAATTATGAACGACTTGATAGATATTCTTTTGCTACTATTCTGGAAAAATACCGAGCCCTCTTTGACGAGCTAGGATTCCATTTTTAACAAAACCTTAAAAAATATTTTTAAGAAGAACGGCAAGTCATGAAGCAAGTATCTGTTGCTTAATTGTTTAGGCTCATACGATAACCTCCATATCCATTCCAACCCTATTTTTTGAATGAATTCTGGCGCTCTTTTTTTAGTCCCCGAAATGAAATCAAAAACTCCTCCAACGCCAATATTTATTTTAGCCCCAATAAAATCTTTATTAGAGTGAATCCATTTCTCCTGGCGCGGACAGCCAAGTGCGACCATTAAAATATCAGGTTCGAATCGCTTCATCATTTCTATAACAGCGAGATTAATTTCGCGACTATCTTCAAAATTCATTTCGGGAGAAATAGATTTAATTAAGGCATTCGGCCATTCACGCTTTATCAATTCATTCAGCTTTGTAAGCGTAGTTGCTTTGGAACCTATGAGAGCCACTTTTAAGGAGTGAACATTTGCCAGTTTGAGGCAAACCTCAAAAAGATTTGAACCAGTTATTCTTTCTATCTTTCGCTTATACTTCCATCGTATCAAAAGTGTAATCCCGACTCCGTCCGGCACTACAAGGTTGCTGTTTTGACAAATTGATTTGAAATGTTCATCTATATACGATAACCTAAGAAAATCAGTATTAAGGGTAATGATTTGATGCGATACTCCGTTATTTCTTAGGATATTGCTTAATCTTGATTCAAGAATGTGAATCTCGGGAGATTCAATTCGAATTGCGTTGAGTTCATACGTTTCGGCCATTTTTTCTTTCCTATTTCTCAACGTTTTAGCCTTAAGGGTATAATTTTATTTTCATTTTAAAGATAATGCAATAAATATTATTTTGTATGAAAGTTGATATTCTTATTATTAAGTTGTTCTCGACTCAAAGCATAGATAATATAGATATGTTAAAACTAACATCTCTTAATCATCGACGGTTACTCTTAAGAATTCTAATCCTAATTGTACTTCTGATTTTAATCCCAAAGACTCAACAAGCTCAAATTGTGCTGGGAAAAGAAACCATTCAGAATAATTATTACAAACTGGAATGTTCTTTGGATATGAGTCGCATTAAAGTTTCCGAAATGCCGGGTGAAAATATAATATCATATCAGGGATTTGTTGACCCATCAAAGCCTGGAGAGATTGCATTCCCATCGTTTGATGTTTTTGTAGCAATCCCTGCAAATACAAAACCAATCGCAGAGTTAATCTCTGAAGAAAGTCAATCGGTTAATGCATTTCCGGAACTAAATCCGAGCATTTCCATAATCAATTCACAAACAAATTATGCAAAACAAATTGAATTAAGAAATTATGATCTTCACAATCTTTTAATAAATAAGGGATTCCTTTGGATCGAGAATAATTATTGTATGCATCTCAAGCTAAATTTATTTCAATTGACTCCAGATGGCAATGGCATCAACATTATAAATAAATTTATTATTCAGCTCAGATTCAGTTCCAATCTTTCGGAGACAAAAAGTTCTCCCCAGAAAAAAATGTCTCCGGCTATATTTAATAAGACTTTTGCGTTGAACAATATATCTAGGATTAGTGCTAAGCTTTCTGATTCTGGTTCCTGGATAGATTATAATTCAGAATATGTAAAAATCGGAACAAATAAAGATGCTGTCTATAGAATTGGCTATGATGATTTAATTGTTTCGGGTGTCAACTTAACAAGTATTGATCCTAGAACCTTCAAAATATTTTTGAAAGGAAAGGAAATACCCATTTATGTAAACGGTGAAGCCGACGGAATCTTTAATGGAGGAGATTTTATTGAGTTTGTGGGATTGCGGAATATGGGTGGAAACTATAGAGAGGTGAGCAGTATAGGTGAACCATATAAGGAATACGTTAACAGATATTCTGACACAACAATTTATTGGCTCACATGGAACGGAAATTCCGGACTAAGAGCCAACCCACTGACATATAACGCAAATGTTGCCTCTGATACTCTTAAATACTACTCGGAAGTTATACACGTTGAAAAAAACAATTGGTTTGATTTTGCAATGCAAGACGCTGTTCGAAGAGAAATGCCCTACTGGTCGGAAAACAAGACATGGAATGAGGGCAACTTGGGTGTGGGATCGAGCAACATAAATTTTCAATTGCAAGATGTATTTCCGAACGCATCAGTAAAAGTATTCGCGAAACTCCAAGATTATGCTTCCAATATTAATTTAAATGCTCATTTGCTGGCTATTTCATTGAACAACGCTTCGAAACAAGATTCAGGTTATATCAACAAATATCAGCAAAGGGTTCTTCAAGGGATATATAATTCAAGTTTATTAAATGAAGGGAGTAACTCATTAAACTTGTATTCATTTACAACGCAGGCGGATCCAAACGTATGCATATTAGACTGGTATGAAATTGAATATCCACGTTATCTGAAAGTGGTAGACGATTCACTGAACTTTCAGTTTCACTTCTTAAACAGTAATTCATTAAAGAACATTTTACTGACAAATTTAAATGACAACAAGAAATATTTGATTTGGAAGTTTGGGAATAATTATAAAAAATATGGACTAATGGCGGTAAACGGCAATATTCTATTTGCAGACACAGTAAACTACACCGACAAATTTGTTCTTGTAGATTCGGCAAAGACTTTGAAGCCGAAAATCTTTTATAAAAAGACATTTGTGAATTTGAGAAATCAAAATAATTCAGCCGATTACATTGCGATAACGAATAAAAAATTTATTAGCACGACTTCTGACTATGCTGCTTTCATTTCGAATGCATATAGTATAAGAACTAAAGTTATTGACGTAGACGATATTTACGACGAATTTGCTTATGGGTTCTTTAACCCAGAATCGATTAAAGATTTCTTAATTAAGACTCACACAAACTGGCAAAGTCCTGTGCCGAACTATGTCCTTTTAATTGGAGGAGCGACTTATGATTATCTCGGTAACAAGACGAAGTTTCAAGGCGCACCACCAGTAATAAATTATGTTCCATCATTTGGCGCTCCTGTAAGTGACAATTGGTTTGTCATTTGGGATACTACAGGTGCGTACATCCCCCAAATGAACATAGGACGACTGCCTGTTACAACGAATGAAGAATTATTGTGGTATTTACAGAAACATCAGAATTATGTATCGCAAAAATACTCAAGTTGGAATAAGCGTTATCTATTCTTTTCAGGAGGAACAGGAAACGATCAAAGTCAAATAGATGTCATTAAAAGTGTGAACGATTACATAATTAATAATTACGTCAGCCCTGCTCCTATTGGAGGAAACAGTGCTCATTTTTATAAAACAATTAATCCGACTACCAATTTTGGGCCTTATACAACGCAGCAATTTCAATCAGCTGTTGATAGCGGCGGAGTATTTATTGCATATCTTGGGCATAGCGGAACACAAACGTGGGATAATTCAATTACGGACCCGAGGCAATTAAAAAACAGTGTTGGCCGCTCACCATTAATCACTGATTTTGGTTGTTCAACTGCGAAATTTGCTGAACCTGATGTGATTTCTTTTTCTCAATTGTTTGTCGATTCACCGAACGGACAAGCTATAGCTTATATAGGTAATTCATCATTGGGATTTACTTCCACCTCATATTCCTTTCCTAAGTTATTTTATAAGAAAATTCTCGTTGATTCGGTTTTGACAATCGGGGATGCTCACCGTTTAGCAAAAATTGATTTGATCAACAATTATGGTACTTCATCGCCCTACACTTTGTTTGTTCTGTCGAATACATTAATTGGCGATCCTATAGTTAAGCTAGACGTCCCGGTTAAGCCAGATTTATCACTTTCTGCTGAACATATTAAATATACTCCGAATTCAATTACGGATTCTGATGATAGTGTTTCCATTTCAGCTAAGTATTTTAACTTTGGCAGGGTTCAATCAGATACTTTTGCTGTTGCTATAACATCCAGTTTCAATCAATCAATTACGTTTAGTAGACAACTGAAAAGGGTAGTTCCGCTTTATGTTGATTCATTGATATTCTCTCTGCCTGTAAAAAATAAGCCGGGAGAGCATTCGCTCCGAATTATTCTCGATAGCAACAATAAAATTGATGAACTCTTAAAAAGTAATAATGAGATTAATCTTGATTTCTTTGTCTTCAGCAGCGCCATTAAGATGCCCGAAGTTTATACGATAGAAGGGAAATTAGCGAGTCCCATTACTTTATTAAATCCCGTAAGCAATCCGCTTTCGAAAAACTTTCGCTTGGAAATTAGCGACAATATTAAATTTTCGAATCCATATACCTTCGATTTGAATTTTGACACTTTGATTACCAAAGCTGTGATACCGGTGTCATTTTTAAACAAAAGGATTTGGATGAGAAATAGATTAAATAATTCCAACAATTATGGAAATACAGTTTCTTTTATCAACGGAACAAGCAACAATTACAGTTTGTCTGACAGCTTAAGCATATCTACGACAAGAAAAACAAACGTTAAACAAGATCATGAAAGACTTATGTTAGATTCCCACACAATTTACATCAGGGCCTTGTCTGCAGGATTTAATGACGGCAATACGGCTTTAATACAAATTAATAATCAAAATCTTGTCCCGGAAAATACACTTCGCGGGCAACATGTAGTTGTAATTGAAGATTCCAGTTACAAGTTTGTTGGATATCACCGATTTGATCTTTTGGGTGATCCAAATGCTACGCAAAATTATATTAACTTTTTGGATACTCTTTCATCAAAATATCTCGTTGCTTTTGCGGTTTCTGATGAAGGGAGCGTTGACTCGAATGAATTAAAAAAAATATTAAAACTCTTTGGCAGTAAACTTATAGATGAATTAGGGTGGAGAGGATCTTGGGCAATGATTGGGAAGAAAGGTTCTCAGCCTGGTTCTGTGCCTGAAGCAGTGTCTCAAGCATTTGGGGGAAGAGTACAAGTTGATACTACTATAATGACAAGATATTCTCAAGGGAGTTTTGTTACAACAAAAGTTGGTCCAGCTTCTGTTTGGAAATCAATTTCGATAAGCGATAGTATCCCAGTTGACGCAGCAATAAATTATAGATTGATTGGAATAAAGAAAAATAAAAATGCAGATACTCTAAATTATTTTCAAGCTCAAAACGGTGTAGCCGATATTTCTTTTGTTGTAACAAAACTCCCTTGAGAATATCTTGTCATTATAGTAGTATCA
>JAMCWE010000215.1 GCA_023475265.1 Bacteroidota bacterium | reverse complement strand
TTCACTTCATAAAAGAGGAGGTTATTATTATTAATCTTGGTACAAGTTTTTTCAATTCAGCAACCCTTTCTTAAATTAATCAACAAATAAGGAGTAAAATATGCATCGAAAGATTTTTTACTTTTTGTTATTTCTAGCTCTTTGTCCTGCTTTACTCAACGCAGGCACGAGGGGTAGAATTAAGGGAAAAGTAGTCGACTCGCAAACCGGTGAAGGCTTGATTGGTGCTAACGTTGTTATTGTGGGCACTACTATGGGAGCTAATACAGATGCGAACGGTGAATTTCTCTTACAAAACGTAGAGCCTGGTGTTTATTCACTTAGAGCTTCGTACGTTGGTTACAAAGCAATAACACTTACAGATGTGAGAGTTAATGCTGATCTTACCGCCTATGTTTCAATTTCACTTCCAAGTGAGGACATCCAAGTCGGAACAGTTACAATTGTTGCTCAAAAACCTCTTATTCAAAAAGACAATACAAATGCAGTTAGGATTACTACAAGCGATGATATTGCTGCTCTTCCAATTAGAAGTGTAACTAATATTATCGGCTTAACTGCTGGCGTCATAGTTCAGAACAATATTATTTTTATTCGCGGCGGTCGCCAGGATGAAGTTGGTTATTATTTGGAGGGCGTTACAACAAAGGATCCAATTTATAACAGAAATGCTGTAACTGTTGGACAGGATGCGATCGAAGAAATTCAAGTTCAAGCAGGCGGTTATACCGCTGAATTCGGCGGTGCTAATTCAGGTATTGTACGTGAACAATTAAAATCAGGCGGACAGAATCTGAAAGCAAGCTTTGAATGGATTACGGATAATATCGGGTTTAAAAGCAAAGCAAATGCTTTTGACGGAAAGAAAACCCTTGGCGCTTACTGGTGGGGATACTCGGAAACCAGCGGCGTACTTAGCGGACCAATTTTTGGCGACAGAGGAAAATTTTTCTTCAACCTTGATTACAGATATAACAGGGACCCTAATCCTCAACCGTGGCCTGGAATTAATTTGGGTACTATAATAGATCAAGTTGTAACAAAAGATACATTAAAGGATTTCAACTATCCTGCGGGCCCGTTAAGAGGTGCTGCTCAACAAGTATACAACTATACCGGTACGTTCAATTATGACTTAAATCCGGTTCTTCTAAGAGTAACCGGAACTCTCGCTTCATTAAATGGTGATGCAGGTGGAGGAAATCCTGGCGGCAATAGCGCACTAAGTTCGTACTTGAATACGCGTGTCGGTCAATTCACACAGACTAATGCTTCTTTTACGGTAAAACTAACTCATGTTATAAATCCCAATATGTTTTATGAAATTACCGGAGGTTATTCACTTCAAAAGGGAGAGACTTATGACCGAGCTCTTGGCAGCGATTATTGGAGCTATGGAGACAGCGTTGCAAACGCTGCTACCGGTTGGACAATCCCAAGAGACCCAAGAGACATAACAATTAACAACAATGCTTATTTCGGCAGATATATTCCGGGTAAGGCTCTTGTTGTAGATAACTTCCGATTTGCAATGGACGGAGCTGTACCGGTTAACTATTCTAAATACGATAGTAGATGGTGGTCAATTAATGCTGCACTATCTATCAATTTAGGAAAATATCATTCTATTAAAATCGGCGGCGAGTACAACCAGTACACTTTGAGAAATTGGAGCGGCATCAACACTATAAATCTTGCCAAGACTTTGAATGATAGAATATCCACTCAAACAAATCCAGATATCGTTGCCGAAAAGATGGATATATTAAGAGGTCAAGGCGTTAACAATTACGGATACGATGTTTTAGGTAATACTTACGACGGCGGCGGATTTGACGCACCTCATAAACCGGTATTTGCTGCTGCATATATACAGGACAAAATTGAGTTCGAAGATTTGATTCTGAACCTCGGATTAAGATTTGACTACTTTGACATAAACAATCTTGTATTCAAAGATCCTACTATGCCGGAATTAGCAATTAGTAGAGCCAATACGTTACTTAATCCAGATGGTTATGTAAAGGCGGCTCCTTTTTCTTCTGTAAGTCCTAGAATTGGTTTTTCGTTCCCGGTTACAACTACATCTATGTTCCATGCTCAGTACGGAAAATTCGTTCAACAGCCGCGGCTTGGAGATATCTACCAAGGTTATTATAGTTTTGCTCAAAGAATTAGAGGCGCCGGAAATTATTATCAGACCGTTACCGGTCCAAATCTTAGACCTGAAAGAACAACACAGTACGAGATTGGATTCACTCAACAGGTGACCGACTTTTTATCTTTTGATATTACAGGATTTTATCGTGATATAAGTGATTTGGTTCAGTATACTAGGCAGCCTACACCGAGTAATTATTTTGGGCCTGAATATTACATATATAGTAACCGCGATTTTGGTACAACCAAGGGTGTAGAGATTAGCTTAAATATGAGAAGATATTCACGTTTGCAGGTTAGAGCAAATATATCTTTCCAATCTGCTGAAGGCACCAACTCTACGCCAAATACAAGTTCAGGTTTAGTATTCCAGCCTGTTGCAAATACAATCTATGAACCTAAAGTTGTAGCTCCGTTAATTAACAATAAACCGATAAGCGGTAATCTATCTGTGGATTACAGATGGGGTAAAGATGACGGACCTAAAGTTTTGCAAAACTTTGGTATTTCGACAATTCTCACTTTTAATTCAGGTCATCCATTTACATTAGGAACAGGTAATCTGAATGCAGAGAGCGATGCTAGAAATAGAACACCTCTCGAAGCAATAAATTCATCTCTCACGCCATCGGTATTTCAGGTTGATTTAAGAGTAGATAAAACCTTTTCTATTATGGATAGGCTAAACTTAAATGTTTACGTCTATGTAATAAATCTGTTTGACACTCAAAATATCGTAAATGTATTCTTGAAAACCGGTGGAGCTACTGACGATGGTGTATTGAGTAATCCTGATCTTGGCAAGAGGTTAATTCAAACTTATGGGCAGGATTATGCTAACTTATATAGAGCATTGAACATCAACTATCAGCAAGGTTACGGTTCAAGCACCGGACTTGGCGGAAACGATTTGATGTTCGGGCCTCCTCGTCAAATCCGTCTTGGTGTTAGATTAGAATATTAATCTATAAGAAATTAATATGGAGACAAAAATGAAATTAAAGTTAATTTATAAGTTGAGTGTGCTGCTGCTAATATTTATACTTACTGCGCAAGTTCATGCAAAGGGTGGTGTAAAAAGCAGTTCGGATAACTCATTGAAAAAAACTCTGCAGACCAAGAGTGTTACTAAACTGAATATCAATAATATTAGTACATTTATACAGGGAGATGGAATTTCGGATGTAACTGGAAGCAATCCAGGATACTTTTACCCTACATTAGGCGGTATGACTGCTAATTTTGAGTCCGGCTTTGTTTGGGGTGGTTATATCGGAAATTCATTAAGAGTCGGAGGCTCCACCTATCGGACCTCTTTAACACCTGGAAAAATTCTTGACGATGGAACTGCTGAAGATCCTAACGGTAGCAATGTCAGAATTTTCCGTGTAAGAAGGGATTACAAAACCGGATCCCTTTCAACAGAAGTTCAAGATGAAGGCGGAAGTGAAGATGCTATTCGCGCGCAATATGAAAAAGATTGGAATGAATGGCCTGCCGATAGAGGTGCGCCATATGACGATGTTGATCATGACGGCAGATATGAGCCAGACATTGATATACCAGGCGTACCTGGTGCTGACCAAACAATATGGTGGGTAGCTAACGATCTTAATGCTACTGCTGCTGCTAGGTTTTACGGCACCGTTCCTATGGGAGTTGAGGTACAATGCACAGTTTGGGGTTATAAATCTACCGGCGCCTTAGGCAATATGTTTTTCAAAAAATATATAATGATCAACAAGAATAAGGATCATCAGGATTTCACAAAATTCTATGTTAGTTATTGGGATGATATTGATATCGGCGGCGGTTCCTCTGACTTCAACGGCTGTGATACGACACTTAATTTGGGTTATATATACAGTGGTATTGCCAATAATGCGCAATACGGAATTACTCCACCGGCAACTGGACTAAGTTTCTTCCAGGGTCCGAGAATAAAGACTGGTAATCCCCAAGATACAGCTATCTTCAAAGGTAAATATGTTACAGGTTATAAAAATCTGCCGATGACTTCATATTTCATGTTTGTAAATTCTGATGCAACTTTCGGCGATCCCGATCTGAATTCGTCTCTCGGCACTCAGCAGTTTTACAATTTAATGCAGGGATTTATAGGTTCAACCGGGCAGCCGTTTATCGATCCTAAGACCGGTAAAGCTACTAAATTTCCGGTATCCGGAGATCCTCTAACAAATTCCGGCTGGGTTGATGGCGATCGCGCACCAAGTGACAGGAGAATGGGAGAGGCTTCAGGTCCATTTACTCTTGCTTACGGCGATACTCAAGAAGTTGTTATTGCTGAAATTAGTGCTGGCAATACACCAAATGTGGATAATGTGCATGCTGTTGGTGTATTGAAAGATTATGCTAAGATTGCGCAGATTGCTTACAATCGGTTTTTCAAATTACCGGCTTCTGCACCACAGCCAAAGCTTCAAGTTAGTGAACTTAATCAAAAACTTGTTTTGAACTGGGGATTTGATGAGGATGCCGTTACAAAAACTGAAAATTATGATTATAACTTAGCCGGAACGCATTATACTTTCCAAGGATATAATGTATATCAACTGCCGTCGGCTTCGGCTACACTCGCTCAAGCAAAAAAAATAGCTACGTATGATATTAAAGATTCCGTTACAGTCATTACGGATTTAGCTACCGATCCGGCATCCGGTAAACTTCTACCTGTTGTTGTAGCAAATGGTACCAACAGCGGTATCGTCCGTTATATGGTGGATTCGGTAGATGCATTTACTAATAGTAAATTCCTGAACGGTTCCCGATATTATTTTGCCGTAACAAGTTATTCATATAATCCTAATCCTCCTTTTGGAGCGAAGGTATTAGAGAATGCCCTATCAATTATTACTGCTACTCCTCACAGTAATGATCCTGGCGTTGTTTATAGTTCTTCACCAGGCGATACTGTCAAAGTTACAAAAGTATCTGGTACCTCGGATGGTACTGTCAATGTTAATGTTGTGGATCCTACAAAAGCAACGGGTCACAATTATCAGGTTTCCTTTTTTGATGATTCAGCAAGTGGTTCTACTCTTTGGAAATTGACCGATGTAACTTCAAATACAGTAAAGATAACAGATCAACATCAATCGCAAGGTGCTTCTGCGCCTATTGTGGATGGAGTACAGATAAAGGTTGCTGGTCCGGCTTTACTTGGCACCAAGTTCTCATCCACTGGAAACAGATGGTTAACCGGTACTCCTTCAAATGGAGGAGAATTAATGTTTGGATCTGCTTTTGTTGGCCCTAATTTCTGGGGCGCAACTACTGTTGCACCTGGTGATTTAAGAAGCGTTCATGTTGATGTATCTAAAGTTCAATCTTACACAGATGTAAATGGAAATGGGAAATACGATGTAGGAGAACCATACATTGTTGATCCTGCTAAAGGTCAAATGGTTAATTTCTATACAACATGGGGAGGTGGCCATTGGGAAAAAACCGGCTTGATGCCAATGAAGTTTTATGCTATCGAACCGGACGGTTCCAAGAGACAGCTTGATGTTGTAGTTAGAGATCGTGATAAGAATGGTCAGTGGGATCCGGATGACGGAGGAAAATATGCATATAATTATGTATTTGTGCTAAACACTACGTATGATCCAACAGGAAATCATTGGAACCCGACTAACGGCGGACGTGACTTCATGGATGAAATTCTAAATGATGGTGGACCTGTACTCTGGACATTCTGGTGGTATCCAAGAGGTACTAATGAACAATTTGCCAATGACTTTACCATGGATTTCACAGCTCCTAAGGTTAACACGAATAAAGATGTATTTTCATTTACTGCTCCTAATGTTACATATAACGCGGATGTAGCAAAAGCAGATATAGACCGAATCAATGTATTCCCAAATCCATACTATGGTGTTAATCCACAAGAATTGGATAAGTATTCTCGTTGGGTAACGTTCACTCATCTTCCGGTAAACGCAACAATAAGAATATTCAACCTTGCCGGACAGCTTGTTAGAACAATCCAAAAAAGTTCGAACGATCAATTCCAGAGATGGAATTTGATGACTGACAATAATTACCCAGTGGCAAGCGGATTATATATAGTTTACATCGATATGCCAGATCTTGGGAAATCAAAGGTATTGAAAGTTGCAATCATTCAAGAACAACAAATCCTGGATCGTTTCTAAAAGAGGAGAAAGAAAATGAATAAAACAAAATTAGTTAGAATGGTTGCTCTAATGACTGCTGCTTTAAGCGGGCTATTATATGCTGGCGGCGGAAGTAGAGTAGGTACAGCAGGGTCGACACAATTGTTGATTCCGGTAGGTCCCCGTGGTATAGCGATGGGATATACAGCAATAACAGATTCAAAGGGAGTTGATGCTTTGTTTTGGAATCCTGCAAATCTCTCCGAAGCAGAAGGAACAAGCATTACATTTTCTCACCAGAATTACATTGCCGATATTGGTGTTGATTACGGAGCTATCGGATTCACAACCGGTAAAATCGGATCGTTTGCTTTAGCAATAAAATCACTTTCGATGAACGACATTATGGTAACTACAGTACAAAATCCGGATGGTACGGGACAAACTTTCAAACCGGCATTCATAACAACAGGTATAACTTATTCAATTTTATTAAGCGATAGAATTGCAATAGGCGTTACCGGAAATGTTAATTATGAAAAGCTGGGTGAAGTATCGAAGACAAACCTTAGCTTCAATGCAGGTATTTCTTATTCTAATCTAGCCAACATCAACGGATTGAGCTTTGGAATTGTACTGAAGAACCTTGGATTTAAATCCAGCTACGATGGTACGGGTCTGAATGTTATCTCTACAGATGTCACCAATTACGATCCATCCGGTGTGCAATATGGCTATTTAAGAGGAGGTAACCAGTACTATAAAATTCAGGCTTCGTCAGAAGATCTGCCAACAACACTTGAACTCGGTTTAGGTTATCATTACTCATTCAATCAAGATAACTCGCTTCAGGTGAACGGATTATTCCAAAACAGCAATTATTATTATGATGAATATAGAGTTGGTTTGGAATATGCGTATAAAGATATGTTATTCTTAAGAGGCGGCTATGTCTTTACGGCTCAGGTTGACGATAAGAATGCGAAAGAGACTACTTTTACTTCCGGTTTCGGAGTTAAATTCAATCTCGGCGCAGATCTTAACATAAAGCTGGATTACGCTTTTCAGAAGCGGGTATTGTTTGATGACAGCCATACATTCGGTGTTACTTTTGAGTTTTAACATAATTTAACACCAAGAAAACCTGAGCCGATTTTGTTTGGCTCAGGTTTTTTTATTTTAAAATGTGATGTATTTTTACCTGGTAGATAATTTGTTAGTTTGATAAAAAGAAATGAAATGCTTAAATAGATTTTGCTAAAATTCTAATACCATTAACGAGGATTTTTATGAAGAAGTTAATAGCAATTGTTTTCTTTCTACTTTGTTCGGGTTCTCTATGGGCGCAAAAGGATCTAAGTTTTGAACTTGATTACGCACGGTTTAATTATGATACGACTTCCGTATTTCTTGAGTTTTATTATGATTTAAATTCCAAAGGTATGTACATAACACAAACACAGGAAGGTCCAAAAGTATCCGCTATTGTTCATTTTGAACTTAAGAACATAAAAACGGGAGAGACTTTCCTTAACAAAGATTGGAAATTTGACAATACTATAAAATCCACCCCTACAGATAGTGTGTCAAAGTCTTTTATGGGAGCTCTCGGTTTTGTAGTGCCTAAAGGTGAATATACTCTTCTTGTTAAAGCAACTGATGCAAAAAATGAAAAGTTGTCCAAGTCTTTCACTGAAACAATAAATATTGAGCCAGTTGAGAAATCAAAATTTGCAGAAAGCGACATAGAATTGGCCTGTGATATTAAAAAGGAAGGCGCCGATCCGAATTCAATATTTTATAAAAACACATTAGAAGTAATACCAAATCCATCGATGGTGTTTTCGTATGAAATGCCTGTTCTGTTTTATTATACAGAGCTTTATAATTTGAAGTTAGATGACCCGAAAGAGGATTTTAATCTTCAAAAGCTGATTTACAGCAGCTCTGGAAAGATTGTATATAGGAACTCGAAAAACATTAAGCAGAATTCACAAGCAGTTGTTGAGTATGGTTTGATCAATCTCTCTAAATTACCAACTGATTCCTACAACTTGGTTTTTAGTTTGATCGATCCCAAAACGAACAAAGCTTTTATTTCACAGAAAAGATTTTATGTTTTCAATCCTAATGTTGTTGATTCGAGCATTACAAAAAAAGTTGAGACTGGTTTTCTTGGAAGTGAATTTGCACTCTTCAGTAAAGAGGAATGCGACAATATGTTTGCCGAAATTAAATACATAGCTACTTCTAACGAAATTGATCAGTACAAAAATCTTGATTCAGTAAAGTCTAAGAGAGAATTTCTTTACAATTTTTGGAGCGCTAGAAATCCTAATCCGGGCAGCGCTAGGAATGACTACAAAGAAGAATATATGAAAAGAGTAGCTTATGCAAATGAAAACTTCTCGCGTGCCGGCAGAAAAGGTTATCTGACCGATAGAGGGCGTGTATTGCTTATTTACGGTGAGCCCGATCAAAAGGACTATTATCCGAGTGAGCCAAACTTAAAACCTTACGAAGTTTGGTTCTATAACCAAATTGAAGGCGGAGTTTCATTTGTGTTTGGCGACTTAAGCGGATTCGGCAATTATGAGCTTCTGAACTCGACTAAACGAGGAGAGGTTCAAGACCCAAATTATATGGATAGGTTAGCGACACATTAAAAGTTGATGATTGATAAAAACAAAA